>JBNKXM010000549.1:0-1608 GCA_050300315.1 Thalassotalea sp.
AGTAATTTAGCGGTAACCTTTGCTGTGGATTATGCAGAAGTTAGACTACCAGTAAAACAACGGGACGTCGCATTTTTAGAGTTGCCGAAAATAAATCAGGCTGACGCATATGGCTCTGTGGTAGAGCTCAGTATGGATATTGGTGGTCAAACATTTCGCTGGAATTCAAAGATAACCCGTTATGAAGGCGTGGTTGATAGTCAGAGCCGAGTTCACTATGTTGTTGCTCAAGTTAATGATCCTTATGCTATTTTAGGTGAAAATAATCAGCGCGAATTACGTATTGGTAGTTTTGTAAATGCGAAAATCAAAGGGCGAACCCTTGATAAGGTAATTGCCATACCTCGCGCTGTGGTAGCGGGTAAAAATAGCATCTATTTACTCGATAAAGCGCATAAACTTCACATCCAAAATGTCGAGATCTTGCGCACAGATAGTGACAATATTTATACTCAAGACGATGTTAATTTGAATTACTCATTGATCACGACAAAGTTGGAAACGCCGATTGAAGGCATGACACTTAGGGTTAATGGCCAACAGAACAATGACGGTGAGTGATAATGTCAGAGCATAAAGAACAATTAACGGGAACCATTGCTTGGTTTGCCCGCAATAGTGTCGCCGCCAACTTGTTAATGATGTTTATCTTGGTGGCAGGCTTTATTTCTTATGAGCATATCAATAAGAAAATGTTTCCTGATTTTAATCCCAATAGTATTCAAATTACGGTACCTCATCTGGGTGCAGCACCAGAAGAGGTTGAACAAGGGGTTATCTTAAAAGTTGAAGAAGCGTTAGAAGATATTGAGGGTTTTAAGCGCATTACCTCAAGGGCACAAGAAGGCGTTGGTATTGTCACGATAGAATTGCAATCGGGTTATTCATTGTCTGAAAAATTAGACGAAGTGAAAATGCAAATTGACGCGATCACAACGTTTCCTGAACAAACCGAAAAACCTATTGTCAGCAAGCGTGAATTTAAAAGCCAGGTTATGTGGCTCTCGGTTAGTGGTTCGATGTCGCGCCGAGCGAGACAAAATTTAGCACAAGATATTCGCGACGATATTTTGCTGTTACCCAGCGTTAATAGCGCCGATGTTATTGGTAAACGCGACTATGAGATCAGCATCGAAGTTTCCGAGGATAAGCTACAGCAATATGGACTAACGTTTGACGAGGTGACGCGAGCTGTCCGTAATTCGTCATTTGATATGCCTGGCGGCACCATTAAAACCGAGGGTGGTGATATTCTAGTACGTACTCAAGGCCAGGCGTATACAGGCGAAGAATATTCAAACATTGTATTGCGTACAGCAAAAGATGGTACACGTTTACTACTTGCCGATATTGCTAATGTTAAAGATGATTTTGTCGAAAGTGAGGGCTTTGCTAAATTTGATGGTGAAAATACCACCAGTATTATGGTGCAATCCACAGGCGATCAAGATGATTTAGCGATAGCTGCGGAAGTAAAAGAGTATGTAAAAAAGAAAAATACTGAATTACCACAAGGGGCGAAATTAGCGGTATGGGGGGATTCTTCTTATTACCTAGCTGAGCGCTTGGACATGATGTTCAGTAATTTATTGATGGGTGCACTACTAG
>JBNKXM010000550.1:0-1604 GCA_050300315.1 Thalassotalea sp.
TAACGGATTATCTATTTGCTTAGCCAATAAACGATACGCGCCTACGGCAAGAAATACGTCTGACGCTTTAACGCTCACTTTAAATTCATGAAAATTAAGTCTATCAAGAATATCAACATGGCGCATTGCCGACTCGAGTAATGCTTCAGGTGTTGGTTCTGTGTATTTTTCTTGGATCTCTTTTTCAAGTGAACCACCGTTGACACCGATACGAATTGGAATATTTCTGTCGCGTGCACACTCAACCACAGCGCGCACTCTATCTTCCCGACCAATATTACCCGGATTAATCCGTAGGCAATCTGCTCCGTATTCCGCCACTTTCAAGGCAATACGATAATCAAAATGAATATCGGTTACTAACGGCACATTCACTTGCTTTTTAATTTCTCTAAACGCTTCTGCTGCATCCATTGTTGGCACGCTCACGCGGACAATATCAGCACCAACCGCTTCTAATGATTTAATTTGAGCAACAGTCGCAGCCACGTCAGTGGTTAAAGTATTGGTCATCGATTGCACAGTAATTGGTGCATCACCGCCAACGGGTACGTTACCAACCATGATTTGTCGTGATTTTCTGCGGATAATTGGAGATTCTTTAAACATAATAACTCATAAAGATAATTAACAAGGTTATCGCAATTGAATACAGTGAACGTGCACTAATCAACTTACGTGGCCATAGTGTACTAGTTCAGCGGCAAGGTAAATTTAGCAATATTACCTTGGTTAAATTTCGACATATCAACGTCTTGTTGTTCAAATACAATACTAACAAGCTCAGGCTTACCTAAAGTAATGTTAAACGGCGCCTGACCGCTAATATTCATCACATAACCACTTTTTTTAATGCCCCACGCAATGCGCTCACCAGTAGCATCATAAATATTAACCCAGCAATCACCGCTAAAGGTAAACTGAGCTGACTCTAACGGGCCAAAATCTGTTTCTGTATCTCGCTGTACGCCAGCTTCTTCTGTCGCTTGAGCAAGCTCGTCATTACCCAATTCCTCTTCGCTAGGCGTAGTTACTGACGGCTCAAGGTTGTCATCAATCGTTGCTTGATTTTCATCGACAGCTTCTTGCGTAGATGGCAGAGGTTTTAATGTTTGCGATAAAGCGACCGTCGTTGCCTCATCGATTGACGTTCCAGCGCTAGTTTGATCAGTTAGCCTGGCGTTGTCTTCACTAACACTTTGAGTTTCCACTGCTTGTGTATTGCTCGTTACAGGTACTTTCGAAATAGCTTGATTTTGTTTAGCGTCCTGTAACCACCAAACGATAGTTGAGCCAATCAATGCTGCCAAAATAAAATAGCTTAGCCACATTAGGCGGTTATTTTCCGCTTGTTTTTCTGTTTGCTTAGAAAAGCTTTGCATTTCTGCCCCTTGCTTTTCGGCAACATTTAACATTTCATAACTAGACAACACTTCATCAACAGAAATATTCACTAATTTAGCGTAGTTTTTAAGATAGCCGCGATTAAATGTCGCAGGCAATGACTTATCAAAAATTTCCTGTTCACTACTTGAATATTGAACGATCTGCTCAACCGGTGCAACGACCGTTGCTCCTTCGCCCGACAACATAATCCTGGGCTC
>JBNKXM010000551.1:0-1600 GCA_050300315.1 Thalassotalea sp.
TTAGGTTCAGACACCTGTGTCGTTATCAATGAGCATCTTTTGGGCAAACCTGAAAATGTTGAGCAGTGCCTAGCGTATCTTTCGCTGTTGTCAGGAAAAACTCACCAGGTATTAACAGCAGTGGCTGTTGTTCAGGGAGGGTTAAGCAAATCAGTGGTAGTATCAACGCAAGTGACATTCAAACAGCTGAGCGAGCAAGAAATGTTGAACTATTGGTTAACGGGAGAGCCGAAAGATAAAGCAGGAGCATATGGCATACAAGGGCTTGGCGGACAATTTGTGACACAAATTAATGGTAGCTACAGCGCGGTTGTCGGTTTACCCTTATATGAAACTGCACAATTATTGGCTGAATTTGATCTCTTGACGCCAATACAGCAATCAAACGCTTAGCGTCTTAGGAAGTATTATGAGTGGTGAATTACTCATTAATGTCACACCCAGTGAAACACGAGTGGCATTAATTGAAAATGGCGTTTTACAAGAAGTGCATGTTGAGCGCGAAGCAAAACGTGGCTTAGTTGGCAATATCTATCTCGGTAAAGTGATCCGTGTATTACCGGGCATGCAGGCTGCTTTTGTTGATATTAATTTAGATAAAGCGGCATTTTTACACGCATCTGACATCCATTCTAAATTAATTATTAATGACGAAGTGACCAATGAGCAAGTGCCAGATATTCGCAGTTTAGTGCACGAAGGACAGTACATTGTGGTGCAAGTGGTAAAAGATCCTTTGGGAACGAAAGGGGCTCGGCTAACCACCGATATTACCGTTGCGGCGCGCTATTTAGTCTTGATGCCAAATGCCACTCATGCTGGCATTTCGCAGCGCATTGAAGACCCTGCAGAAAGAAAACGTTTACGAGATATTGTTACGCCATATTGTGGTGAAGAGCATGGCTTTATTGTGCGTACTGCCGCAGAAGGTGCTGGAGAGGAAGAACTGCGTCATGATGCGGAATTTTTACGTCGGGTGTGGACAAAAGTGCTTGAACGTAAAAAACGTAAGCAAACCAAACACGCCATCTATCAGGATTTATCTTTAGCGTTTCGTGTGCTTAGAGACTTTGTTGGTATTGATTTAGAGCGCATTCGCATCGATTCTAAATTGACGTTTGATCAGCTTGGCGAGTTCACCCAAGAATTTGTTCCTGAGTTAGCATCTATGTTGGAATATTATCCGGGCGAGCGGCCGATTTTTGACTTGTTTGACGTTGAAAGTGAGATCCAACGTGCTTTGCATCGAAAAATTGAATTAAAGTCAGGCGGTTATCTCATTATCGATCAAACCGAAGCTATGACGACAATTGACATCAATACCGGAGCGTTCGTTGGTCATAGGAACTTAGAAGAAACCATTTTTAATACCAATATTGAAGCCACTCAGGCGATAGCGCGTCAGTTAAGATTGCGCAATTTAGGCGGTATTATCATCGTTGATTTCATTGATATGCTGAATGAAGATCATCAACGTCGGGTGTTGCACAGCTTAGATAGCAGAGAAGTTGAAACGCCTAGCATGCCACTCACTATCCCAGTCGTGGGTTTCACATCAGCCGCTACGGTTTTTTCCCTATAGTATAAAAAGCGAGGTGTC
>JBNKXM010000552.1:0-1599 GCA_050300315.1 Thalassotalea sp.
CCATACAAGCGTTCGAGTAATTCGCGCATCGATAGATTCGATAAAGTCCTGCAGTCGTATGGGCTAACGGTGATAACTCGTCGCACCAGAGGTGACGATATTGATGCCGCTTGTGGGCAACTTGCCGGTGATGTTTTAGATCGCACTAAGCGTACCGCAACCCTTGCTGAAAAAAAACAGGTGAAAGCTGAGCAGATTTCGGTAAAAATAGTCTGATAACCAACAAATTAATTGTGACGTCAGTATTTTATGGAAAAATCTATTAAGTTTATTATGAACTGTTTTTTGGCGATCGCGGTTAGTGGCTGCGTTACCCAAAATTACGAGAACGATAAAACTACGCCTGTTGTTCAAAATGAATCAAGCAATAACGAAATCGCAATGACGCGTATTTCGTTAGGCTTAGGTTATTTGAAAATGGGCAATACCACCCAAGCGAAATTAAACCTGGAAAAAGCGAGGCACTATGCACCGAAATTAGTGCAAGTGTATACGGCGTTTGCACATTACTATGATACGGTCGGCGAACCTGAGCAGGCGATCACCTCATATGAACACGCGTTATCAATAAAGCCAGATGACGCAGACACCTTAAACAATTACGGTGTGTTTTTGTGTAAACAAGGACAGTATCAAGCCGCTGAAAAACATATTTTAAAAGCGATTGCCGTACCTAGTTATCTGTTAGTGGCACAAAGTTATGAAAATTTAGCCTTATGTCAGCTAGAAGCGAATAATTTTGACAAAGCACAATTGTATTTAAGCAAAGCGATCGATCATAGCCCGTCGAATGCATCGGCATTGCTGCATATGGTAACCTTACAATACGCCAAAGCTGATTATAAGAGTGCCGATAGCTATTTAAAGCGCTATGAAAAATCGACTCGTCGCTTCTCTGCTGATTCATTAGCTCTAGCTTATAAGATATTTGCTGTTCAGCATGATGAGAAAATGGCAAAAAATTATGCGGCAATGCTAGTAAAAATGTTTCCCAACTCTTTTGAGACGAAACAGTATTTATTAAATGATTTACGAGAAATTGAAGCAGATCGCTTAGCCAAACGATATCAGGCAACATTAATTGCACAGCAGGCTCCGAAAAAGCAAAAAAGAACCGTTAAGTTATCACCGAAAACTAAGCGTGATAGCCAACAAAGTGTTGCTAAGGCAAGTGAGCAGAAAGCACCACCTACGGCAAGTGCTGTTGAGCAAGCACAACAACCACCTAAAAAATCAGATGATGCTGTATCTAGCGTTGTAAAACCTCAACCTGCTCCAGAGGAAGAAGAAACGCATACTCAGTCAATGAATATGCCTGTTCACGTAGTGGTAAAAGGTGATAGTTTATTTTCTATTTCTAAAAAATATAATATTCATATGAAAGCCATTGAACGTTGGAATGGCATTAAACGAAATACAGTTATAAAAATAGGTGACGTTATTTATTTAGCTAATCCTAAAAAAATCTTCATCACGGCTGGCAGTCTGCTAGTCGCGACCTTGCTGGTTTTCACCCAAATCGGCAGCACCTTCATGCCGACCATGGATGAAGGCGACATCATCGTGCAATTGGAAAAATTGCCTTCCATTACTTTGGAG
>JBNKXM010000553.1:0-1594 GCA_050300315.1 Thalassotalea sp.
ATTAGCTAAATTTTTTAATGAAACCCTAGGTTTTTGTCCAAATAGCGTTTTAACCATGCAACGCCGTCCCGCTATTGCGTCTGCGTTTATCAATTTAAACAAAGCAGTAATGGCAAATGAAGGACGCGTGACCTCTGAGCAGAAACGCCTTATCGGTTATTTAACCAGCGCCAATACTGGCTGTCGTTATTGTCAGGCGCATACCATTTTAGCGGCGGAACGTTACGGTGGCAGTAGCGAACGTTTAGAAAATATCTGGTCATTTCGCGACAGTGATTTATACAGTGACGCAGAAAAGGCAGCATTTGAATTCGCGCTTGCAGCGTCAAGTGTGCCAAATGCGGTCGACGAGATCATTGCCGAGCAGTTACACCAATACTGGGACGACGGTGAAATTGTTGAAATTTTGGGCGTTATTGCGCTCTTTGGCTATTTAAATCGTTGGAATGATTCTATGGGAACGACCATGGAAAGCGGCGCTGTTGATGCAGGTGAGAGATTATTAACGAAATCAAACTGGAGTCGTGGTAAACACATCTAACAAAAATATTAGGGGCTGTTGATCTTTCAATTTGTAGCTCTGTTGATTTGAAAAAGATGTCAATCGAGGCGCTAAATGAAAGATCAACAGCCCCTAAGATAAAAAGTAGCAGAACTATGCGTTTGATCTGTTATTTTTTATTAATTTTCACCATTAACTCAGTTAGACTAAGCGCACGATTTATTTTGATCTGCTAATCATGAAATTTAGTCCACTTGTTCAAGAACTTATTAATTCACTGAAATGTTTACCTGGTATCGGTGCAAAATCAGCGCAGCGCATGGCGTTTCATTTGCTTGAACGTAACCGTATTGGTGGTAAAAAACTTGCGCATTCATTGGCTGAGGCCATGGATAATATTGGTCATTGTCAACAATGTCGAACGTTTACCGAGCAAGAGGTCTGTGACATTTGTTTGAGTGCCAAACGTCAAATGAGTGAACAGTTGTGTATTGTTGAAACGCCTGCCGATGTCATTGCCATCGAACAAACCGGCGAATTTCAAGGGTTGTATTTTATTTTAATGGGGCATTTATCGCCGATTGATGGCATTGGTCCGGATGACTTAGGATTAGATTTACTCGAACAACGCTTAGCAAATAATCAGTTTACCGAAGTGATATTAGCCACAAACCCGACGGTTGAAGGTGAAGCGACTGCTCACTATATTGCAGAACTTGCTCAAAAATATCAGGTGAATATTTCGCGAATTGCTCACGGCGTACCTGTTGGTGGTGAATTAGAATATGTCGATGGTAATACCTTATCACATGCCTTTTCAGGTCGAAAAAACTACCTGCTTTAGCGCAAAAGCATCGCTTGTAAATTGCCTATAGATGTTTTTTTAAACTAATTTATACTTTTTATTTTTACATTTTATCTATTGTCACCCTGTCAGTCGTTATTGTTCCCTGTTAGTGTGAAGAATAGGGATTTGGGGTGACGGGTTTGGAACTGCGTTCGGTGGATTCCGACAGTTCGGGGCTATGTCCGGTGGACTCTGAAAAGCCTGTGGTAGACATCATACCCAAGTCTAAGGACCGGTTCATGGAG
>JBNKXM010000554.1:0-1592 GCA_050300315.1 Thalassotalea sp.
CCATTTTGTGACGTTGGTCATGGGCGTCCTTTAGCGCCAGATGCCGAAGAGCCTAAAAAATTAGCATTAACGCTGAAAGACATGGCGTTAAAATATGTGGTAATTACATCTGTTGACCGCGATGATTTACGTGATGGCGGTGCTCAACAATTTGCTGAATGCGTTAAAGAAATTACCGCATTAGCCCCGAACACTAAGATTGAAATTCTAGTGCCTGATTTTCGTGGTCGTATGGACAGAGCGCTTGAGATTTTGAATCAACATCCACCGCATGTTTTCAACCATAACCTTGAAACAGCGCCACGTCTGTATACGAAAGCAAGACCTGGTGCTAACTATCAATGGTCATTAGATCTGTTGAAGAAATTTGGTGAAGCAAATCCAAACGTTAAGACTAAATCTGGCCTTATGGTAGGTTTAGGCGAAACCAACGAAGAGATTTTACAAGTGATGCGCGACTTACGTGCTCATGGCGTTACTATGTTGACCATAGGTCAGTATTTACAACCAAGTAAAGACCATTTACCCGTTGAGCGTTATGTTCATCCTGATGAATTTAATATGTTCCAAGCAGAAGCAATGAAAATGGGCTTTGAACATGCCGCATGTGGTCCATTGGTACGCTCGTCATATCACGCCGATAAACAAGCCGCAGGCGAAGAAGTAAAATAACTTCTCCTCAGATAATGAGCATTAAAGAAACGTCAATTACTACTTAGCTCTGTGGTAATTGACGTTTTTCCATTTGATGGCAAATGAATATATTTAAGGTAGCCGGAAAATATCTTGTCAAGGTCGAGCTGACAGATCAACTTATCTAATTTAGTTTTTAACGCAAGTCCCATCTCATCATTACGCACGGCCATACTCGCGGGTATACTACCAATAGATTGATAATACACCCCATAAGTGTTCTCTTGCTTTAACAAGGTCATCACAGACGCCCGTTCAAACACTAATACATCGATTCTGCCCTTAAGCAACATATTCACTAGCTGATGTAAATTACGTACTTCAAGTAACAATGACGCATCAACGCCCATTTGCTCGGCGAGAAACCCCGCATTGCCAGTTGTCGTAGCAATTTTCTTTGCACTTATTTCTTTAAGATCAAGATATTTTGGCGTCAGGCTAAATAAATCGGATGTAGTTTCTATTTGCCAATCTAACTCTACGGCATATTGATAAAATTCGGGAGTTTCAAGATTTTTAGGGGTATGTCCTGCAATATCAATGCGTTCATGCTGAAGCTCTTGTTTCGCTCTCGCATAAGTCATGATTTTAACGTCAAAACGTAAATCAGAAATTTTTTCTATTTCTCGTAACATATCTACGGTTAAACCATGACCATCTTCAAAAATAAAAGGAGGAAATGGTTCAAAAGCGACGACAAGCTTCTGAGCATAGCAAGTTGTAAAAAATCCATTTAGAAGCACAATAAACAGTGAGACAAATTTCATTTTTCAGCATCTTTTCACGTGATCACAATTAAAACTATACGACTAATTTGATAAAAATAAAGAAAAACACATTATGTTCTCACTAACAGTAGGTTATTAGCGAGCACTTGGTTTAATATAACAAGCTAATAA
>JBNKXM010000555.1:0-1574 GCA_050300315.1 Thalassotalea sp.
CTACAAGATGATTATAACGGTCTCTTTAGAGATAAACGCTTTAGCGGCTTAGACAGAATTGCCAAAGCAAACCAATATTCTTGGGGTCTTACCAGCCGGATATTAAATCCATCAAGTGAAGAGGTTTTCCGCTTTAGTGTTGGGCGTATTGTCTATTTGAACAATAATAATATCGAACTAAATAATGAGCAGAATATTTCGGTAGAAGAATCGGCGCTAGCAAGTGAAGTATTTTTACAATTAAATCGAAATTGGCAATTCAGTGGTGATATTCAATATAACACTAAAGATAACACCACCAACAAGAGTCAAAACACGCTCGATTATGTTTTTGCTGAAAATCAGTCAATTCAATTGAACCATAGATACACTCGTAATGTCTCAGGTACGAGTTTAGAGCAAATATCGCTGTTAACGAACATAGCAATCAACAAGAATTGGCACTTTGTTGGTCGCGTGACACAAGATTTACAAAATAAACGTAACTTAGAAAGCTATGCCGGCCTGCAATATGAAAGTTGTTGTTGGGCTCTTAGGGTTGCGTATCATAGGCATATCAACTCGAATTTAGATGACCAAAACCTGAATAATGAAAACCGCGATGAATTTGATAGTGGTTTCATGGTACAGTTTGTTATCAAAGGACTAGGCGGTGGACAAAAACCGATAAATACTGATGAAATGTTTAACGCAAGTATTTTTGGTTACAAACGCCCTTATTTTCTCAACAATTAAATTAAGAAACAGAGATTAGATGAAAACCATATTAAACATTTGTGCATTAACTTGCTTATTAATTGGCACAAACTTAAACGCGAAAGAAGTAGAATTAGATCGTGTTGCCGCCATCGTCAATAATGGTGTGGTATTAGAATCAGAAGTAAAAGAACTGATCTCAAATATCAAACAACAGGCAGAGAAAAAATCTCAAAGCCTTCCTAGTGACAAAGCACTGCGTGTTCAGGTCATGGATAAATTGATTGATGACGTTTTAGTTGCCCAAATTGGTGACCGCATGGGGGTTCAGGTAAGTGATGCTCAACTCGATCAAACCATGGAAAATATGGCAAAAGATAATCAGCTAACCTTAGAGCAATTTCGTCAAGCCTTAGTCGAAGATGGCTTTGATTATGAAAAATATCGTGAGAATGTGCGAAAAGAACTGATCTCTGGTGAAGTTAAGCGTAACAGCGTACGCCGCCGCATCTACATTTCTCCACAAGAAGTAAGTAACCTGTTAGATGTAATGAAACAGCAAACTAACAACGACGTAGAATATCGTCTTGGTCATATTTTAATTGAATTCCCACCAGAGCCAACCCAACAAGATGTAAATGACGCAAAAGATCGCGCCGAAAAAGTTATCGAATTGTTAAACAATGGCAGTGACTTTACCAAGATAGCTATTGCTTCTTCAGGTGGTGAAAAAGCACTGGAAGGCGGTGACTTAGGTTGGAAAAACATTAACGAAATGCCAACACTGTTTTCTGAAATTATCGAAGGTAAAGATAAAGGTACCGTGTTAGGCCCAATCCGCACTGGCCTAGGTTTTAGTATCGTTAAAATTCTAGACA
>JBNKXM010000556.1:0-1571 GCA_050300315.1 Thalassotalea sp.
CGGCGACGAAGATCAGCAATATATCGATAGCCTTAAAAAGCAATTACCTGAGCATTGTCAAATTTGGAAAGCTGTAGCCGTAGCCGAACGATTACCTTCGCTTGGCCTTAAGGCAGATCATTATGTACTTGATGGTAAACAGGCAGGTAGCGGTCAATGCTTTAATTGGCAAGCGTTAGCCGACAGTGAGCAAGATTTATCGCGCTGTTTTTTAGCGGGTGGCCTTAGCAGTGATAATATTCGCAATGCCATCACACAGCTGACTAACCATGAATTATTTGGCTTGGATATAAACTCGGGTGTCGAGCAAAGTCCAGGCGTTAAAAGTCGTGAAAAACTTAACCAAGTGTTCACGCAGATACGGAATTATTAAGATGACAAATGAAAATAAACCTACATTACCAGCATATTTTGGCGAATTTGGCGGTATGTTTGTTGGTGAATTGTTAGTGCCAGCATTAGAGCAATTAGAGCAGGCATATATTGCTTCACAGCAAGATCAAAGCTTTATTGATGAATTCAATAATTTATTAACCCATTATGCTGGGCGTCCAACGCCGTTAACACTAACTCGTAATTTAACCAGCAATCCGTTAGCAAAAATTTACCTAAAACGTGAAGATTTACTGCACGGCGGCGCTCATAAAACCAACCAAGTGTTAGGACAAGCCCTGTTGGCAAAACGCATGGGAAAAACAGAGATCATTGCTGAAACAGGTGCAGGACAACATGGAGTAGCAACCGCTATCGCCTGTTCATTACTCGGTTTAAAATGTCGCGTTTATATGGGGGCAGTTGATTGTCAGCGCCAGCAACCCAATGTTTTTCGTATGAAATTAATGGGTGCAGAAGTGATCCCAGTAACTGCAGGTGCAGGCACATTAAAAGACGCCGTTAACGAAGCATTACGTGACTGGTCTGCCAATTATGACAATGCCCATTATTTATTAGGCACGGCGGCTGGCCCTCACCCATTTCCAACCATAGTGCGTGATTTTCAAAAAATGATCGGCGAAGAAGCGAAACAGCAGATCCTCAAGCAAGAAGGACGTCTGCCTGATTATGTTATCGCCTGTGTCGGTGGTGGTTCAAACGCGATTGGCATGTTTAACGACTTTATTGCTGAATCAAACGTGAAACTAATCGGCGTTGAAGCTGGTGGTAAAGGCATAGATACTCATCAACATGGTGCGACATTAGCTGCTGGCACAAAAGGTATGTTGCATGGTAACTACACCTATATCATGCAAGATGAATACGGACAAATCGAAGAGTCTTACTCAGTTTCTGCTGGTTTAGATTACCCTGCTGTGGGTCCACAACACGCTTATTTAAAAGAAACTGGACGCGCGCAATACGTGCCAATCAATGATGATGAAGCATTAGCTGCATTTCAAACCTTGGCCAAATGCGAAGGCATTATTCCGGCATTGGAGTCATCTCACGCGCTAGCCCAAGCGTTAAAAATGGCAGAGTCTGTTAGTGAAGAAACCATATTTCTCGTCAATTTATCGGGTCGAGGTGACAAAGACTTAGCCCATGTTCAGTCGGTATTACACCCGCAAACTGAT
>JBNKXM010000557.1:0-1550 GCA_050300315.1 Thalassotalea sp.
AGATGATCAAAATATTAGTGAAGTGACGCAGCATTCACTGCGTAAACATATTGGTATCGTACCGCAAGATACCGTGTTGTTTAATGAATCACTTTACGAAAACATTCTTTATGGTGATGTAGAGGCTAATAAAGACCAAGTGGAAGAAGCGATTAAGTTGTCACATTTATCTGGTTTTATTCAATCACTGCCTGAAGGGGCAGACACTGTGGTCGGAGAACGAGGCTTAAAACTGTCAGGTGGTGAAAAACAACGGGTTGCCATCGCTCGTACCATACTAAAGAATCCACCGATATTAGTTTTTGATGAAGCAACGTCGTCGTTAGATAGTCATTCAGAGCAAGCGATTTTAAAGGCGATAAAAGAAGTCGCAAAAAACCATACCAGTTTAGTGATTGCTCATCGCTTATCAACCATTGTTGATGCCGATAAAATTTTGGTGCTACATCAAGGAGAGTTAATCGAACAAGGTGATCACCAATCTTTGTTACGTCAACAAGGACACTACTATAAAATGTGGCAATTACAGCAAACGACTGAAGAACAACAGCCTTTAATGGAGTACGAATGACAGATAATGAACATCCAGCCATTGGTAAAACAAAGCAATGGTTAGAGCAAGTGATCATTGGTTTAAACTTTTGCCCATTTGCAAAGAAAGAATTCGTTAATAACACGATTCATTATCATGTTTGTCCCGATGTTCGCCTTGAACGGGCGTTGACAGATCTCGCTCTGCAGTTTGATTTTCTAGCGCAGCACCCTGAAATTGAGACAACCTTGTTTATTTGTAGTTTAGGTTTTCGAGACTTTGAAAAATATTTAGACTTACTCGATTATGCAAATGAATTACTCATTGATAGCGGTTATGAAGGTGTTTTTCAAATTGCCAGTTTTCACCCTGACTATACATTTGAAGGTGAAGAGGAAGATGACGCGTCAAATTTTACCAATCGTTCACCATTACCGACACTACATTTAATACGAGAACAGAGTATGGCTAAAGTGCTCTCAGTTTATCAGCAACCAGAAATGATCCCTGAAAATAATATTGCGCTAGCGCGTGAAAAAGGTGCGGCTTATTTTCAACGAATATTGAAACAAATTCATCGTCGTTAAATCTTTTTTTATTCATCGCTTAACATTAGGTATAATAATCGTTCTGATTTTTAAATAGTCGTCATTAGGACAAGAGCTTTCTAATGACGTCGAACAAAAGGTGTTTTGTGGAAGAACGTTCAGTGTTGCAAGTAGGTGGTAGTGTTGATAAAGCAGTTAAAGGTGAGTACCGCATAGATATTACTGCGGTTTTACAAGAAGCATGGCGTATTACTAATCAATCTCGTGTCTCGATAAATTTAGGTTTATTGTTTACCCTTATTATAGGCACCATAATTACTATCCTTGTAAGTAGCTACCTTGGCGGCATTGAAGCTGTGTTTAAGGATCAGCAAGCCAGCGCTATGCTCAACATTTTAGTTACCTTAGTGGTTTATCCATTTCTGGTTGGGGTTGAAATGATGGGGATTTTTCATGCAGTAGGCCTAAAA
>JBNKXM010000558.1:0-1543 GCA_050300315.1 Thalassotalea sp.
TAATTCTTGCGCTTTACTCAAGGTTCTATTAGCAATAACAATGTGCTCAGGGTTTTGCTCAAGCAGGGGGAGCACTACACCTTTAGCCGCTCCACCCGCCCCCAATAACAAAATGCGACGCTGTGATAATTCAACATTATGTGCAAGTAAATCATTTACTAAGCCTAAACCATCGGTATTATCACCATATATTTCACCGTCTTTAAATATCAAGGTATTAACCGCCCCAGCTAACCGAGCTCTTGCAGATAAATGATGGCACAACTGCATCGCCTGCTCTTTAAACGGCACGGTAACATTAGCACCTTTCCCACCTGCTTGAGCAAATGCCAACACGGTTTGAGAAAACTTATCTAATTCAACTAATTCACTTTGATAGTTAATGTTTTGTTGAGTTTGCTGGGCAAATTGTTGATGAATAAATGGCGAGCGAGATTGCTTGATTGGATTACCATAAACGCGATATTGATCCATAACACTTCAGTCATTGTCATTTTATGATGCTAGATTATCGCAATCTGTTTGATTAAAAAACTAAAAAGCCGCGTAAAATGTTAGTCAGACGCAGCTTTTTTATTATGACTTAGTTTATTTTAAGCTTAAAATTTGTAACCTAGCATCACTGAAAAGACTATAGGATCAATGTCGACATCAGCAGAGCCTTTAATTGCGTCACCAATTTTAAAGTTAGCTTCGGTATTGATATCAATGTAACGCGCTGAAGCATTCACATGCCAATTGTCATTGATTTCAAAATCTGCACCCAGTTGCACTGCTAAACCAAATGAGCTATCCAGTGAAAGGTCGTTAAAGCCAAGAGATTTAGGCGCTGATTTGAATTCTTCTTTAAAGAAAACAGTATAATTCAAACCTAAACCAAGATAAGGTTTTACGCTCGTTGTTGTATCAAAGTAATACAAAGCACTTACGGTTGGTGGTAAGTGAGTAGTATCTGCTAATGTTGCACCGTCAACATTGACACCAAATACCGCCTCAGATACACCTTCTGAGTCATGAATTTTAATATCATGTTTAAATGGTGTCGCAGCTAAGACTTCAACCGCCCAATTACTGTCATAAAAATAAACAAAGTTTAATCCCAACTGAGTATTACTATCGACTGATACAGATAATGGAGTATCACCACCTAATGCCTCTACGTAAACGCCAGCTTTATCATTGCTTGGGTTCACTATCGTAGCACCACCACGAATAACAAAATCTCCTGCCTTATAGTTACTAGCCGCAGCAGTTAAAGACAAAGTAGACAACATAGCTAACGTTAATAAATTATTTTTCATGCTTATCACCTATTCCATAAAGTTTGTAAGGTTATTTAGTTGGGCGCATTGTAACGCTTGCTTTTTTAAAAAAGTTGATCCAGCACAAGATTAGTGACTAATGTCTAATATTTTTATATTTCAATGAAAAGTCGTTAGGATAAAACGTTAAAGAATTGATAAATGTCACATTATTACTAAGTTAGCGAGCAACACTATCAAGATCATCAGCAAAAGATTAAATAGAAAACGAAGGGATGATC
>JBNKXM010000559.1:0-1524 GCA_050300315.1 Thalassotalea sp.
TTTGCTGGTATTCTGCACTTGTCCAACCATCAGTCAAACTGCTGTCTGATTGCTTGGTTAAAAATACTTGGCCGGGTTCATCAAATATAGTGGCAAATTCATCGAGGTCAAATAGCGTTTCGACGTCTTGGTGCTGAATTTTTACACTAAATTTCAGATACGTTTTATCGTCTATATCTAAGCTTAAATACAGTTCGTTATCATCTTTGCCGGTTAATACCCATTCTAGATCCGTTTGATGCTCAAACTCATAGCTATTAACGGCAGATACTTGAAATTGTTGGCTGCGAAGCGCTTCTGGTAAGGCAAAACTGTCGGTTAAGACGATAATATCGCCGACATTGAGATCTTGTACCTTTGTTACCTGACGCTGTGGTTGGTCTTTATTAAAAATTTTTTTAAAAAAGCTCATCGAGTTATCCCATTAAACCGCCTGCCAAACATGTTTGGCAGGCGGTGAGTTAATGCTATTGACGAATTATTTTTGCTTGGCTTTTAAACGCTCAAGTACCGAGTTGGCATTATTATCTGTTGCACCAATACCTGCTTGCTTAAGTTTAGCTTCAAGTGATGAATCTGAATCTTCAGAGTCTAATAACTCGGCCGCTTTCATTTGATCATCAAATTTCTGTTGCTTCGCTTTAATACGCTCTAATGAGTCTTTAGCATTTAACAATTTAGAATTGCTAGATGAAAAGTTGTCAGTGATCGCCGACGTCGCTTTTTGCACGCTTTCTGTGGTTTTTACCATAGATAATTGACGCTTATACTCTTGTACCTGACGCTCACTTTTCTTCACTAACTCTTTTAAACGATTCGCATTACCTTCAAAGCTATCAAGAGCTTGTTGCTGGGTTGCTAATTCATTCTCTAATGATGAGATTTTTTCGGCAACGGCTAGCGCTAATGTTTCATCACCTTTATCTAGCGCTTGAACGGCGTAGCCTTCATGTTCAACAATATCACGCTTGATGCGGTCTACTTCACGACTAGCGGCCATTTGCTGCGCCATAACACCGGTTAAATCGCGTTTTGCTTTTGTTAAGTGGTTTTCAGCATCACGAATCTCTTGTTCAAAAATACGCGTTGCGTTTGAATCGACAATTGCTTCGCCAACTTCAGTTGCACCACCACGGATAGCGGTCATAATTTTCTTAAAAATGCTCATAGTAAAACTCCAATAGGTGGTTAATTAAATTAAATAGTCGCTCATATCGTCAATCACTTCGATAGCATTATTGCTTAGCACGGCTAATTCATGCTCAATATCACTAAAGGTTGAACCAATTGATAATGCGCCAAAAACAACATATTTATCGCCAATTTTTGAAAACGAAGATAATGGCATAGGAATGTTCATTTCTAACATGCTTTCATGCATTTCAGATAAACACTCAGGTTTTACTTCTTCATGTCCCCAAAGATAGGTAATACATAAAATTTGATCATCGGTTACTGATACGAAAATAGGGAGCTCTTCACGTCCGATAACGGTTATTTGTAATACGTCAACTTCACCAGAAA
>JBNKXM010000560.1:0-1514 GCA_050300315.1 Thalassotalea sp.
CCTTTGCGGCTCTCCAGGCTCAAAGTGAAACCGGACCGGAAAGCGGCAAGGAATCTCCGCCTGCAGGACCCGTTGTCGATCAACCCGCCAACGGAAAACCAACAGCCGAAAAACCACAGGCAGAAGCGACGACAGCCAAAAAAACCGCGATAGGCTGACAAAGGAGATGGATGCGGACCACAGATCACTTGATGTTTCGTTTCATCAATACTCGCTGCTTTTTTTTGTGCATGACTGCCCCACAAAATAAACACGCAACCATCATTTTTTTCATTGATAGCGTTAATGATCTGCTCGGTAAATTGCTGCCAACCAAGCTTAGCATGTGAATTCGCTTGTCCTTGCTTGACCGACAACACGGTATTGAGTAACAACACGCCTTGCTTTGCCCATTCTACTAAGTAGCCATGACTAGGAATAACAAAGTCAGCAATATCTGTCTGCAATTCTTTATAAATATTGGCCAGTGACGGCGGAACTTTTACACCATGATTAACCGAAAACGCCAGTCCATGTGCTTGAGGCTGACCATTGTCGCCAACACCGTGATACGGATCTTGCCCTAAAATAACCACTTTAACCTCAGACAGATCGCAATAGCTAAATGCGCTAAATAGATCTTGCTCAACAGGAAAAATAACCTCACCTTGTTGACGTTGTTGAGATAATTCTTGCGCTAACGCTAAAAAATAAGGCTGTTTTTGCTGCTCACGAATGATCGCTTGCCATTGTGGTTGTACTGTAGACATAAAAAAGGGCAGTAAACTAAAACTGCCCGTAGTGTAACTTAAGTGATGTTTAGGTAAAGCATCATTTTGCCAATAAATAGGCGCGTAACGCTGAAAATTCGTTACTTTGATCCACCGATAAAATGGTTTCACTGGCACAATCGGCTAATTCTTTAGGTAAGCCAATTGGTTGCCCTAGCGTACTTTCGACAACATCTTTAAATTTCGCCGGGTGTGCTGTGCCTAAAAACACACCAAATTCGTCATCATTTGCATTATATTGTAACGCTTTATAAGCAACCGCTGCATGAGGTTCGCTGATATAGCCTAACTTAGCTAATGCTATCATGGTCATTTGGGTTTGTTCTTCATCTATCGATACGGAACTCACGCAATCTTTATCCACAATACCTGAAGTTAACATATGCTCAACACGTGGCCAGTTATTCGGGTTACTGACATCCATCGCATTAGACATAGTCGCAACGGTATCATTTGGCGACCATTCACCGGTTTGCAAATAACGTGGCACGGTATCATTGGCATTTGTCGCAGCAATAAAACGCTTGATTGGCAGCCCCATTGCTTTAGCTAATAAACCAGCGGTTAAATTACCAAAGTTACCACTAGGTACAGAAAATACTACGTTGTCTAATCCAGCTTGCCCTTGCTGACGGGACCGTAGAGCAGCTTGCCCGCCTTGACCTGGTGCAGGAAGGCGAGGGCCACGTAGGGCTTGACCATGCTGGCGCACTGCAGGGAGCGCTCGGCGTTGATGGCGGCCCA
>JBNKXM010000561.1:0-1513 GCA_050300315.1 Thalassotalea sp.
GAAAGAAGCCTTTTACAAGCAGAAAAAGGTGATCTTATTTTGATCAAAGGTTACTTGGTAAATAGTAAAAAATCGAACAGAGAAATTATTCACGCCACATATGCTCATCGATACCCAAAAGGCTATGCCCGCTCCATTAATCAATTGCACTGTAGCGGAAAAATCATCGAGCCGGTTAAGTTAGTTCAAACGGAAAATAATCAACAAATAGCAGAATTAACGCTCAACCTTAATTTTTATGCTTACTCCGCCATCTCTCAAGAGTTACGTTGTCTCGATATTGCACGTAAATTACATATCTGGGGCAAGCAAGCAGAGTATTTAAACGAAAACGCAGAAATTGGTGATGAATTAATTGTTGACGCAAAATTAAGCTATCTGAATAATAACCTTAAGTCCCAACTAATTGACGCTCAGCATGTTGTTTTACAAAAAACACGCTAATATTAAATAAAACAATAACTTCAAGGAAGAGCGTATCGCATTTTGCTTTGCTAAATTGATTATGACTTTGCTATTTCTCTGGGTAAAACGCTTCAAATTACATGCTTTGCATTTCGCTGTATTATTGCTTATTTCGCCGTTTAATTACGCCGAATCAGTCAGCGTTAATTCATTGGTGAATCTAAAAGAGCTTACTAATACTCCTTGGCAATATATTGAAAAAAATCCGCTGTTTGGTGAACAATACTTTTTAATCAGTGCTGAGGGAGTCATCCAAACATTTGATATCAAGAATTCAAGCAGCATCCCGTTAGTCAACGTCAAAAAATATTATCCAGAGCTACTAAAACTCACTGCCGTTAAAACTCATCCTAATTTCAAGCTCAATCAACAAGATGGTTTCATGATGTTCTACACCGCTCATCTTGAAGCTCAAAACATAAATATCAAAAACACACGCATCACAGAGCATAACTTTAACCAATCGACAAAATACGATGTGGTTTTAGCTGAATGGCAACTATCAAACAAACTTAATCAACCATTAAGCTTAGCGACAAAAAAACCAAGAGAAGTATTGCGCATCGCCGTACCTTCAAAAAATATTTATGTTAGCCAATTAGCATTTCATCCTTACTTAAAACCTTGGCAAACCGATTATCAGTTGTTATTTATTGCATTAAGCCAAGACGAAATGTATGCCGACAGCGCGCTCTACTCAGGTGCTGTATTGCGAATCAATCCGTTAAAACAAGGTCTAAAGCGTTACGGTATACCAAGCAATAATCCCTTTCTTCAAAATGAAAGCGTTAACGATGAGTTGTTAATCACTGGATTAGGTGACATCAAAAATATCGCTTGGTTGAAAAAAGAAGACACCAGCATATTAGTTAATCGGGAAGTCAATCAACAAGCACTACTTTCCAAGGTAACGTTAGGAAGTGACTTACGAGCTAATAAGGCACTAGCGACTACAATATTCTCAACTGATGAAGACAAGCTATCAAATGTTCTTGTTTATCGTGGTCAACACTTTAAAGCGTACCGAAACCATCTCGTATACCTGACA
>JBNKXM010000562.1:0-1512 GCA_050300315.1 Thalassotalea sp.
TGCGAAAAGAAAAGGGCGTAAATTAACCTTTGCTGTGGTTTATCAATATAGTTGTCATTACTATCAACTGCTCTATTGGTTGAAATTGGGCAGTGTTAATCCTCGAGATATTGATATTGTCATCATTTCGCCTAGCAATATGTCAGCGGCTTTGGCGGCTGGTGATATCGATGGTTTTTGTTCAGGAGAGCCGTGGAATACGATAGCGGTGAGAAGCGGCGTTGGTTACACAGGCGCTGTTTCTGCCGATATCTGGTCAAACACTCCTGAAAAGGTGCTAGGTTTACTATCAAGTTATTATCAAAAGAACCCAAAGCAAGTGTTAGCGTTAATTGCTGCGCTGATAGAGTCATGCCAGTGGTTAGAGCATATTCCTAATCGTTTTGAAGCCGCTCGATTGTTATCGCTGCCTTGTTACTTAAATACTGAACTAGAAAATATCGCCCCTTCATTGATCGGCAGTTGTATTGTTGAGCGCGGCGCTGAGCCAAGGATTGTCGCTAATTATAACCAGTTCTATCATCACAATGATGCATTAGCGAATTGTCCGGATAAGAGAGATGGTGAGCGGCTGTTAAGTTATATGCTCAGTGCTAGACATCTCGATGCCAAAGGCGCTAGGCAATGCGATGTTGATCTCATTTACCGAAGTGATATTTATCGTGACGCACAGCGTTATGATACGGCGCAAGCCTCGACGATAGAGCAAGCCTAGTGTTAGGCTATTTCATAGCAATATAGGAGCGCACCGTATTAGTGAAAAATTCGAACTAGATTGCATCAAAATACATCATTTATTAATTTTAATTGATAGTGCAAATAATTAAGTTATTGAATAATAGGCTAAAAGCTCTTTTGGCACGATTGATGTATTTATATGTATGAACGCACGTTCATCGGTTTTGATAAACAAAACTAAATGCTGATCTGATCAGCGAATAAAAATTTGACGTAGAACTAATTGCACTGCAACGGCGTAGTCTCTCATTAGTTTGGCATTGTGGCCCATAGCAACTGAATTTATTCAGCCATGCTATGGGCTTTTTTATTTGGAGAAAAATATGTTTAACGTACAGCTTAGAAAAATAAATAAACGCCTATGTCACACAATCATTATCGGTTGTTGTGTGCTGTTGGCTAAAGCACCGTTTGCCCAACAAATAGGTTACCCCGAGAAAGAAGAATTAACCTTTGGTTTTATTAAATTGACCGATATGGCACCAATCGCTATTGCGTATGAAAAAGGTTTTTTTGAAGATGAAGGCCTGTATGTCACGCTTGAAGCACAGGCCAACTGGAAAGTATTGCTCGATCGTGTCATCGACGGCGAACTCGATGGTGCACACATGCTCGCCGGCCAACCTCTCGGAGCGACCATCGGTTTCGGTACCAAAGCTGACATCATTACTGCATTCAGTATGGACCTTAACGGTAACGCCATCACGGTTTCCAACAAGGTTTGGGAGCAAATGAAACCCAATGTACCTAAACAAAGTGACGGCAAACCCGTAC
>JBNKXM010000563.1:0-1512 GCA_050300315.1 Thalassotalea sp.
TTTCCTTTAATGTTACCTAGTTAACAAACAACCATAGCAAACTGAGTTAATTATTCACGTTATCGTTATGATAAATGTTTACAACCGAGCTTCATAGCTTATAATACCAATTGAGCTTCTAAAGCTCGATAAGGGCAAATCTAGTGAAAGCTAGAGACGCAAAGTCACCGGTCTAAGGGGAAACCTAAGATAGCGGAACTACCGAATTTAGATATAGTGGGGGCTTGTCTATTTTTAGCAGACTCTAACTTAATTTCTCCTCGTGCTTTGCGTGCCTCCCTTGTCCCTTTTAAATCAGCTAATTTTTCTTCTTTGCCAAACAATCAATAAATTCAACGACAGCTAATTGCACGCCTTAGTAAAACCTATTCGGCCATGGTCGTAGGCTGTTTTTTATCAATCACCTTGAAAACTACCATTATTTACAATTTATTAATACTTATCTGACATTTTTGCTAGCACTTTTAGCGAAATTACTGGAGAATGACAGTATAAGAACAACAACGTATTACAGCGCTGATAGAGGTTTGGAAGTAGTGAAGTATCATGATTCCATTGAACAGGCAGATCAAAAACTAGCACTTGCTATTAAGCAATTGCAACTTTGGCACCTCCCTGCTTCGCCAATCAATTATGCGGTAAGTTACGAATATATTAACGGTAAAAACAATGCACTCATCGCGCAAGTAAAACAACACTTCGCGTTAGGAAAAAAACTCGATAATTACTTTATTGAGGAACTCTACCAACAATATATTCTCGGACAAGGCAGTTTTCGCGACGATATCATTACTGAAATTGATGATTTGATCACAGATGTTCAACAAAATAGCCAGCATTCTGTCAACTATACCGAGAATTTGCTAAGCAAAATAGATGAAAATGTTGTTCGCCTAAAATCTAGAGATGGTCAAAAAATTGCGATTGCTATCCAGCAAATCGAAAAAGCCTCACGTTCATTTAAACAAAAACAACAACAACTTGCTAAACAATTAGTGATTTCTCAACAACAATCTCAATCATTGAAAAATGAATTAGAGGAAGTGAAAAAAGAAATTTATCTTGACCCGTTGACTGGCTTATATAATAAAAAAGCATTGAATAAACATATAGATACCTGGTCAAGTGAAGATCCCAATAAACAAGTTGCCGCCATTGTTATCAATGTCGATCAGTTACAGCAAATCAACCAAAAATTTGGCCACCTTATTAGCGATGTTTTATTGTCTAAAGTCGCGAATAAAGTAAGTAGCTATGTCGGTGATAGTGGCTTACCCGTGCGCTCGGGTGATGATGAGTTTTTGATTTTATTGCCTAATATGGAGCGTAACATAGCAGGGGAGATTGCAGAGAAAATTCGCCAAGGTGTTGAAAAGCTACGCTTTGTTAGCAGTAAGTCGGGTACACAGTTACCGCAAATGACCATTTCAATGGCCGTAAATGATTTTAAACTGTCTCAAAACGTGCAAACTATTATTAATTACACCCGCTCTATGGTGACTGACATGCAGC
>JBNKXM010000564.1:0-1509 GCA_050300315.1 Thalassotalea sp.
ATCAGTGTCAAACAGCGCTTGGTAAAATATTTCTTCAACATTTTTAGCGCTTGGAGCAACACGATAATAATATATGTGTTCGTTACTGATAAATTGTAAGCCTGAAAGATAAACTTCATCGGCACTATCTAATCGGCCAAATAATGTTGCTGAATTTAAGCGATCGGTCACCACGCCCACCACGTAGACTTTTTCAGGTTTACCGTCATTGTCGATAACGAAACTTTTATCTATTGGCGATTCATTTGGCCAATAACGTAGCGCCATTGATTGGCTTATCATCGCCGTTTTACGATTGCCGAGTTTATCAAAATGAGTAAATTGTCTGCCTTCAACAAGGTTAACGCCAATAGTCGCGGTATCTCCGATAACCAAAATCGTATCTATCAGAGGTTTATCTTCTTCCGAAGCATAATCAACCCCATCTAATGTGACTTTTGTTTGGCGATACCATGCATTGGTCAGCACACCTTGTACTTGTGGGTGTTGGGCTATTTTTTCTTTGAGTGACTGTATTAACGCCAACTGCTGCTGTGGATCTGGGTAGCGATTTTCAGGTACTACGATCCGTGCAATCATCACATCTTGATAATTATCCCCCATTTCAATATTGATCATCTTATGTGAAATAAACGCAGAGATTGAACCAATCAGCATCAAAGTTGCCACAAGAAACACTTGGGCGGTAACTAATATTCTAGCAAGACGCCCCGCCTTTTTACTTTGCGCTCCGCGTGTGCCATCTCTTAACGTGCTATTGATATCTTGTTTCGCTGATCGCCACGCAGGAATAAACGAGGATAAAAAGATGGTGACAACAATAAACGCAGCTCCCATCATTAAGGTTTCAACATCCATCCCCCAATGCCACCAAAACGAGCCGCCATTAGGGAGCCAAGAATGAAACAATAGTTCTGCATAATCTAGCGCTGCACCAACAATCAGTAGTGACAGCCCCCCACCTACCAGTGAAATTATCACCCCTTCCCACATCAGTTGGCTGACCAAACGAGAGGTCGTCGCGCCAAGTGCTGCCCTAATCGCCGTTTCTTTTTGACGTTCTATGGTACGAGCAAGCAATAAATTACCAACATTGATACAAGCAAGCAGTAAAATTAGCCAAGAAATGGCATTAAGAAAAGTAAATACTATGCCACCATCACCACCAGTTTGCGCAAGCGGAAACGACAGTAATTGCGCACCTTTTTCCATCTCAGGCATATGATAGAGTTCAACATTTTGCTGATAAATTTGATTAATCGCTTGTCCTAGCTCTAACTCTGCTTGCTCAATAGTAACATTAGGTTTTACCCGAGCATAAGCATAGAAATAGTCACTTTGATCTGCGGTGGCACTAAATATTTCATCCGATAACGGTAACCAAATTTTCGACGTATTAGGAAAGCGATAGCCTTGTGGCATCACCCCAATGATTTGAGTAATTTGGCCATTAATTCTCATGGTTTTTGTTAACACCTCGGGATCGGCATTGAGCTGTTCTTGCCATAC
>JBNKXM010000565.1:0-1505 GCA_050300315.1 Thalassotalea sp.
TTAATGCTTCCTGCCAGCCAGTGATGGCCATCACTTTGGACACTTCTTCGGTAAATGCCACCGCTTGTGGGCTATTGTAAGGTATTTTTAATAGCGTTAGTGCTGAGCCTAAGCCTAAATACCCCATGCCATGACGACGTTTATTTTGAATTTCTTGTTGTTGTTCAACTAACGGCAAGCCATTAATTTCAACAACATTATCTAACATGCGGGTGAAGACTTGCACTACTTCTCTAAATTTAGACCAATCAAAACTCGCCTGTTCACTAAATGGTTGGTCAACAAACTTAACTAGATTAATAGAACCTAATAAACACGCGCCATGTGGTGGTAAAATTTGCTCGCCGCACGGATTACTGGCACGCAACTGTTCACAGAACCAGTTATTATTAAATTGGTTGGCATGATCGATTAATAAAAACCCGGGTTCTGCATAATCAAAGGTGTTACTCATGATCATATCCCACAAACGACTCGCCGGAATATGGTCATAAATTTTACAAGCTATTTGCCCCTCTTTGTTAATGATATAGCCTTGTTTTTTGACATACTCATCATCAAAATAATTCTCTCTAAAATGAATTTGGCTGCTATCGGCTAACGAAATACCATCACTGGCTAACTCTTTTTCGGTGATCGGAAACACCAAAGGCCAGTCGCGTTCTTCCTTTACCGCCTCAATAAATTCACTGGTGATCAGTAACGACAAATTAAACTGACGCAACCTACCATCTTCACGCTTTGCTAAAATAAAATCTTTAACATCCGGATGAGAAATATCAAACACTCCCATTTGTGCGCCGCGTCGGCCACCAGCAGAGCTCACGGTAAAACACATTTTGTCAAAGATATCCATAAACGACATAGGACCCGAGGTGGTAGCTCCTGCCCCTGCGACATACGCACCACTTGGCCTTAATGTTGAAAATTCATAGCCAATACCACAGCCGGCTTTTAACGTCAGTCCCGCTTGATGAACGCGCGATAAAATCCCTGTCATAGAATCTTCAATGGTGCCAGAAACTGTACAATTGATGGTCGACGTTGACGGCTTAAATTGCTCAGCGCCGGCATTTGCGATGATCCTGCCTGCAGGGTAAGCACCTGATTTAAGCGCCCAGATAAATTTATCTCGCCACTTGGATTTATCTTTCGGCTCGATGTCCGCTAACGCAGTAGCGACACGGTAAAATGTATCTTCAATTGTTTGATCTTGTGGCTCACCCGCCTTATTTTTTAATCGATATTTTTTATCCCAAATATCAACAGACGCGGCTTGTAAGCTAATGTTAGATGAAGTGAGTTGTGTAGCGGTATGCACCATTTTGAGTTCCTTTTGTCATTGTTATTTTTGCCGAGATATTACGACTGAAACAACAAAGACAAAACCAGAAACACTAGATATTGCGATCTAAATCAAAAACAAACACAATATATTGTATTTTTAAAAAATTGGCATAAAAAAAACACTCGCTCGGATAGGCGAGTGTTTTTCTAAATTACAG
>JBNKXM010000566.1:0-1489 GCA_050300315.1 Thalassotalea sp.
ATAATTAAACTATATTTTATCGACTCGATAAGCTTTTCGGTTTTGTTTTGCTCGTTTGGAATTTGACGAACCCATTGGTGAATTTGAGCATTGTTATCATTTTTAACAATAAACGTTGATTTGTTATTACTTGGTTCTTCGCGATTGCTTTCTCGTAATAACGCATTAACTTGTGCGGTAAATGCTTGTTTAAGTAATTTTTCACTAATTTTATGTTCAACTTCTTGGTGTTCTTCTGCATGAGTGTCTTGCTGGTCATTGTTTATTGCTTGAGCTATTTCTTGGGCTTCGTCGTCCTGATTAACCGTCTGAGGTATTTTTGGAGAAAACGCCAGTACTTCAATATTCTCATCGATCACAATATGTGGTTTATTTTTATTCGTAGACGTTCGGTAACTTTTATTTTTGATGATAATAGGCTGTTCACCGCTGATATTAATTCGCTCTAACGCTCTATCAAACGCTCTTTCATGGATGACCTTTACGGTATTTTTAACGTCAGATTCTATATTTTGCTCTAGCCAAGAGAGTAACAAGAGTTGCGTTGTGGTAAAAATCACGATCAAGCCGCCAATTAACGCAAACAGATAACTTCGTAACGACATACATACACCTTAATAAACACAATAACGATACCGTATCAAATTTAATGCCAAACAAGCTAATAAATTATTTCCTTTTATTTCATTTAGTTAGTTACTAAGTTTTTGTTCTGTTTTTATTTTATTGGGATTTATCCTGATATCAGGAAATGGTGCTCCTGATATCGGAAAATGTTTTAAATAGAAATCGCTGAATATTTTCCATCGTATTGATTATAATGGATTATTTTTGTTGGTATGGAACTAGCATTTATCTAGCTGATGATTATTTTAACTTAAGTAAAGGAAACAGACGATGAAACAATTTACAGGTAAATATAATAAAACAGCGATAGCTATGCTTTTTTCACTATTTGGTGCAACGGCCAGTCTATCATCATTTGCGGCAATCACGGATACGTTACATCAAGAGCGCGTGGTTCAAATTGTTAAGCATGGCGACGCGGAAAATGTCAAAGTGTTAGTTGACGTTAATGGAAAAACAACTAACGTTGAATTGCCTGTTGCTGCGTTAAGTGACAGCGTTCAGCTAGAGACGTTATTAGCCGATGTGCCCGAAGATGTCAGAGAAAACTTGATTGAAAATTTAAGCAACTTAGAGGCAAATGGTAAAGTTATTAAAGTGATTGCTAATGATGATGAGCACGAACTTAGGTGGCTCTCTGAAGACGGTGATAATGTGGTGGTGATGGAATTTAATGATGAAAATACAGGGACGATAGAGCAAAAAGTACGACATCTGGCACATGCTAACGGAAATAGGGTGATAAAATTTAAACACGGGGCGACAGGTGCTAGCACAGATTTACTGGTTAATATGTTAAAACACGGTAAATTTAGTGCGGAAGATTTAGATAAAATTCAGCAAGCGTTAGATGCTAAGCGCT
>JBNKXM010000567.1:0-1481 GCA_050300315.1 Thalassotalea sp.
CGGTCATTTCGAACGGTTCACGACCAAAGTGACCATATGCAGCTGTTTGACGATACATAGGATGTAACAAGTCTAACATTTTAGTGATGCCGTATGGACGAAGATCAAAATGTTCACGCACTAACTCAATTAATTTTTCTTCTGATACTTTACCTGTACCAAAGGTTTCAATTGAAATAGATGTTGGCTCTGCCACACCAATAGCATATGACACTTGAATTTCACAGCGATCAGCAAGACCCGCAGCAACAATGTTTTTTGCAACGTAGCGACCAGCATAAGCCGCACTACGGTCAACTTTTGATGGATCTTTACCAGAGAATGCACCACCACCGTGACGCGCCATACCGCCGTAGGTATCAACAATGATCTTACGACCTGTTAAACCGCAATCGCCTACCGGACCACCGATAACAAAACGACCGGTTGGGTTAATAAAGTATTTGGTTTCAGGTGTTAAAAATTCTGCAGGAAGTACCGCTTTAATGATGTTTTCCATCACAGCTTGATGCAAATCTTCTTGTGAAATTTCAGGGTTGTGCTGGGTAGATAATACCACAGCATCAATCGCTACAGGCTTATCGTCTTCGTAAATAAAGGTAACCTGAGATTTGGCATCTGGACGTAACCAAGGTAAGACACCTGATTTACGAATTTTGCTTGGCGCTCAACGAGCCGGTGCGCATAGTAAATCGGTGCGGGCATTAGCACGTCAGTTTCGTTGGTGGCATAACCAAACATTAAACCTTGGTCACCAGCTCCTTGATCTTCAGGCTTTACACGGTCAACACCTTGTGCAATTTCAGGTGATTGCTGGCCAATTAAGTTCATGATGCCACAAGTATCACCGTCAAAACCGACATCTGAAGAAGTGTAGCCAATGTCAGTGATCACTTTACGTGTTAAATCTTCTAAGTCGACCCATGCTGTTGTTGATATTTCACCAGAAATGATGGCAACACCTGTTTTAACCATAGTTTCACAAGCAACACGTGCATGTTTGTCTTGTGTGATGATCGCATCTAATACCGCATCAGAAATCTGATCGGCAATTTTATCCGGATGACCTTCAGATACAGACTCTGAAGTAAAATAATGTCTAGACATAAACCCTCGGAACATTTAATAAATTTAAATTAATCGGCTAATGGTTATATTAGCATCAATGGTAGGATTGTAACGTCAGTAGAAATTATTTTCTACCTTTTTACGTCTAGACGTCTAAAATAATTTTATTAGGCTGGAAATTGTTGCACTGTCAGTGTTGATTGCCATAGCTGAGCAAAGACACTTTGCTGTTGTGGTGTAGCGAGTGAACTATAGAAAGTATGTTTACCTTGTGCTGACTTAACTGCGAGTAAGTCATGTAGTGTCAGTTGTCTTATTAACTGCTTGGTAACCGGCATAGCGGTTTCAATTACCTTAATATGATTACCCACTATTTGTTGTATGGTTGCGCTGACAAAGGGGTAATGAGTGCA
>JBNKXM010000568.1:0-1473 GCA_050300315.1 Thalassotalea sp.
ATATCCCATTCACGCCATGGCGCAATCACGGTTAATTCTGGTGCTAATGCCGCAAAACACGACTCAAAACGCACTTGGTCATTTCCTTTACCGGTACAACCATGACACACAGCGTCAGCGCCAACTTTCAATGCAACTTCAACATGCGCCTTGGCGATCACTGGACGTGCCATTGACGTACCTAACAAATACTGACCTTCGTAAACCGCGCCTGTTTTTAAAATCGGATAAATGTATTCTTTGACAAACTCTTCTTTTAAATCAACTACATGACATTCAGATGCACCTGAGGCAATCGCTTTTTCTTTGATGCCTTCAAGTTCAGCATCACCTTGACCAACATCGGCACAAAAGGCGATCACTTCACAACCATCATAGTTTTCTTTTAACCATGGAATGATCGCTGAAGTATCTAAACCGCCTGAGTATGCTAAAACGACTTTTTTAATTTGTTTCTTTGCTGCTAACGCCATTTTCTTTCTTCCTACAATACTTAAATCTGTTAAATAAAATTGTTTTACTGATTGGCAAATAATGCAACCAGTACGGCATTTTGTGCCCACATTCTGTTTTCTGCTTCTTGAAACGCGACACACATATCGCTATCAAAAAGTTCAGTGGTGATCTCTTCGTCTAAATGAGCTGGCTGGCAATGCATTACCACACTGGCTCCGGCGTTTTTCATCAATTGATGATTCACTTGATACGGCATAAACGTAGCCAAAATATCTTTAACATTAGTGCTATCGCCCATTGAGATCCATGTATCAGTATAGATGGCATCTTGCTGACCGATAGCATTTATATCATCAGTTAAGTTCAGCGCACTACCTGATTCGTCCGCTATTGCTTTTGCCTTATTAAACATCATAGCTTCTGGGCCATGTCCTTGTGGGCAAACTAGTGTGAAATCAACACCTAACGTCGCCGCCATCAACATCAAAGAATTGGAAACATTGTTACCATCGCCAACATAAGCCAATTTTACCTTTGATAAATCACCAAAGATTTCCGTTAAGGTGACAAAATCGGCTAATGCCTGACAGGGATGATATTGATCGCACAATGCATTGATCACAGGTACTGTTGCATGTTGTGCTAAGCCTTGAATCGCACTATGTTCAAACACCCGAGCAACGATAACGTCGGCATAACATGACAGGTTTTTAGCATAGTCGCTCACCCGTTCACGTTCACCTAACTTGCCATTTTGTTGGCCTAAATATAGGGCATGACCACCAAGTTTATTAATACCCATATCAAAGCTGACATGAGTTCTTAGCGACGGTTTTTCGAAGATCATCGCGACCGACTTACCTGCTAATACTTGGCTATATTGATTGGGGTTCTGTTTAATCTTTATTGCTAAATCGATTAATGCTAGTGCTTGATTTTTATCTAATTGATCATCCGCTAAAAAGTTTTTTAGCGCTACATTTACGTTTGTCATGCTTTTTCCTTACGAATTCAGTA
>JBNKXM010000569.1:0-1470 GCA_050300315.1 Thalassotalea sp.
TTTTTCCAGCCAGTGGTTGCGCTCTTGCTTTGATTCGATCAGGCTTTGATAGTAGCCAATGGAAAACATACTGTCATTATAATCAGGTAGCCAGCCATCGGTTAGCATTTGCATTAAAAACTCAAATACCTGCTTTTTGTTGTCAGTTAATTCCAGCCAAATTAATTCCTGTTGCACGGGAAATGTGTTGAGTTGTTGGCGTAGGCTAAGCAGTTTAGCAAACGCTTGCTGATAAGCCTGCTCTTTGCCTAGTGATTTATATAGCGAAGTTAACAATAAGTACTGACCGAGCTGTTCTTGCTCAATGGTGTCTAGTGCAACAATATTGGCAAAATGTTGCTCAAAAAGTGCCAAAGCTTGGGTCTTTTTATTCAGATGATAAAGGGCGAGCAAATAGGGCATCACCAAATGATTTTGCTCAGGAGCCAGTTGGTAGCGCTGTTGTAACAGTGTTAATGCCTGTTCAGGTTGTTGATTATGCCATAAAAGCGACGCTTTTACGTACAGTAAAAAGCCTTCAGAAATGTCATCGAGTGCTTCTACTTGCTTTAATTCTTCGGCTGCTAACTCCCCTTGATTGATACTAAGTAAAAAAGCGGCATAAGTTAGACTATAGACAGGAAATCTTTTCAGGTAGCTATCACCATATTGATGGTACCAGGCTAAATAGTGCTTGGCACGCTGCTGATTTAATGGATAGAAATCTAGCTCATATAACGGCCGGTTTTTAAAGTTTGGTGCAATAACGATACTACGTTCAAAATATTTACGTGCATTGGCTAAGTCGCGGTTGTTCAAGTAAGCATAGGCTAAGCCTCTGAGTACAACGGGATCATTCGGTGCGAGTCTGAATGCTTTTTTGTGGGCAGTTAGAGCCGCTTGAATATCGTTCTGGCTTCGTTTGAGCTTTCCGTACCAATGCCATATGGTGGCTTCTTGTTCGGTTATCGCCAGTGCCTGCTCAAAAAATGATGCTGACTTGTTAATATCACCTAGTTCAAAAGCTTGCTTAGCAATGGATGCTAAGACATGAGGATTGTTGGGGGCTGCGGCGTACGCTTTTTCCAGTAGCGGCTGACACAGGCTATCACGTTCTGCCTCAGACATAGAGTCGTAGATGGCTAGAAATCGGTAGTTATTACATAAACCGTTTAAAGCCTCAACATTGCTTGGGTCTTGGTGTAATACTTCTAGATACAGCTGCTTGGCATGATGAAGCTGTGCTGGCTTAGTTTTGTTAAGCAGATGTCCCGCTAGAGATAAGGATTCAAAATACTTATTTGCAGGCTGATTTTTTGACTGAGTGAACAGATACAGCACTAAAACAAAGGACACAGATATCGTTAAGCTGATTAGCAACCATGACGGTTTAACGTTACTTTTTTGAGCGCTAATAGCGCTGATCTTAATGTCAGGGCAAATGCGATATCCTTGTCCTGAAATTCGCTCAATGTAAATTGATTGCTCATC
>JBNKXM010000570.1:0-1454 GCA_050300315.1 Thalassotalea sp.
ACACTAGAATGACACCGTTTAGGTACATCCATTGACGATTTTGCAATTCTAACGCTAACCCCGACACCCGTGTTGTGCCATAACTCTCACCAATCAAATATTTAGGTGAACGCCAGCGATTATTGCGAGAAACAAAGGTAGTGATCCAATCAGCTAAGTACTTAATATCTGCATTGACGCCAAAAAACATTTTCTTTTGTTGATCTTTCGATGGCATCTTGCCTTCTTTATCCGGTAAAACACGTGAATAGCCAGTATTTACCGGATTAACATAGACAATATCGGCAATATCTAAAATAGAGTATGGGTTGCTCTTCACCCCATAAGGTTGTAATGGATAACCTTCGTCATCAATGTTAAGAATTCTTGGCCCAGTGTAAGCGACATGCATCCAAACTGATGCGGAACCAGGACCTCCATTAAAGGAGATCAATAACGGACGTGTGCTGTTGTCTTTGATATCGCTGCGTTGGTAATAGGTATAAAACAAACTAGCGGTAGGATCGCCATTTTCATCCCAAACGGGTTGTGTGCCCGTTGTTGCGGTATAACTGACTTTATTGCCATTAATTTTGCTCGTGTGTGCTGTGACATGACTCTCATCAATGGCGAGTTTCCGCTCATTTTCTCCGTGTGCAAATGAGGAAAATAACACAGTGACGAAGAGCAGTTGTATTAGTCGTACAGTATTCATTTTTACACCTTTCAATTCTTATTATTTGTAAAAAAGAGTTATTTCTTACCATACCTTAGCTGTGGTTTATTGTCAGACAGTTTAGTCGAATAGGTAAAAATATGCGTTGATTAGTAGTGAAAGAGCATTCAATTCATCGTTTATAAGAGAGCGCACGACTTAAGTCGCATATCAATACCTTAGCTCATCTTTTAAACTGATGACGTTTTAATCGTTGAGAGTTGTAATTATGATGAGCTTACGAGCAAACATAGTGGTATTTTCTTTACTGATTTCACTTGCCGCAGTGCTTGCTACGTTCTTGGTGTCACTTTGGGCGCTTAACCCTATCTTTAGTACTAGTCTTATTTTTGTCTTTATGGCGGTAATCGCCGCGAGCAGTGCGCTTTATTTTTTCGAAAAAAATGCCAAACAACGTACTGCTTCAGCGTTGAAAACATTAGGTTTATCTGAAGAGTGTGATGATATTGTCACGCTATATACTCGCTTATTGCACCAAATCCAGGTATCAGGTAAAAATATTGATGAGCGAGCCAGTGGCTTAGCGATAAACTCTGCTGAAATGAGCTTTTTTCTCGCGCAATTATCAACCGCGATTCAATTATCTAGTGAAGATGTTGACCGATTAGCGACGGCAGCAGAGCAGATGTCATCAAATACGAATCAGATCAATGATAACGCCGCATTGGCTTCTGAGCAGTCAAATAATGCGATGCTGGCGACAAAACAGGGCGTGCAGTTATTGTCTGAAAGCGCGAGT
>JBNKXM010000571.1:0-1435 GCA_050300315.1 Thalassotalea sp.
AACTACCGAATGGGTTAATCATCTTTTATCTTAATAAACGATGTTAACGTAACAAATTTTATTACAGGCTGAGCTATTTATTGTGGCTCAGCCTGTCGTTTTTATTAATGTATCAGACGAAATTCTGGTGTATTTAGAATTCAAACAGGAACAAAATTATGAGTAAAAACATTCATGATCACCGCATACTAATATTAGATTTTGGTTCTCAATACACTCAATTAATCGCGCGTCGTGTACGTGAAATAGGTGTTTATTGTGAGCTTTGGGCTTGGGATGTTACCGAAGCACAGATTAAAGAATTTAACCCAACGGGTATTATTTTAGCCGGTGGTCCTGAGTCAGTGACTGAACATAACTCGCCGAGAGCACCTGAATATGTATTTAATGCTGGTGTGCCAGTTTTAGGTATCTGCTACGGTATGCAGACTATGGCTGAGCAATTAGGTGGTGGTGTTCAAAGCTCTGAGCATAAAGAATTTGGCTATGCATCAGTTGAAGTAATTGAGCAATCAGCCTTGTTTAAAAACATTGAAGACGCTATCAGTGCAAACGGTAATGCGTTATTAGATGTATGGATGAGTCATGGGGATAAAGTTTCAGCAATTCCTGAAGGCTTTACCACTATTGCTCAAACGCCAAGTTGCAAATATGCGGCGATGGCAAATGAAGACAAACAATTTTACGGCGTACAATTTCACCCGGAAGTTACACATACCAAGCAAGGTATGCGTATTTTAGAGCATTTTATTGTTGATATTTGTCAATGTGAAAAGTTATGGACATCGGCATCAATCATTGAAGATGCGATTGCCAAAATGAAAGCACAGGTTGGTGATGATGAAGTAGTATTAGGCTTGTCAGGTGGTGTCGACTCATCGGTTGTTGCTATGTTATTACATCGCGCTATCGGTGATAAATTAACTTGTGTGTTTGTTGATAATGGCTTACTTCGTTTAAACGAAGGTCAGCAAGTGATGGAAATGTTTGGTGATCATTTTGGTTTAAACATCATTCATATCAATGCTGAACAACGTTTCTTAGATCGTTTAGCCGGTGAAAACGATCCCGAGAAAAAACGTAAAATTATCGGTAACGTGTTTGTTGAGATCTTTGATGAAGAAGCAAGCAAATTGGTCAATGCTAAATGGTTAGCACAAGGTACCATTTACCCAGACGTTATTGAATCAGCTGCTTCAGCAACTGGTAAGGCTCATGTGATCAAATCGCACCATAATGTTGGCGGTTTACCAGAAGACATGGAACTAGGTTTAGTTGAACCATTACGTGAATTATTTAAAGATGAAGTGCGTAAACTGGGTGTGGAATTAGGCTTGCCCTATGACATGGTATACCGTCATCCTTTTCCCGGCCCTGGTTTAGGTGTACGTATATTAGGTGAAGTTAAAAAAGAATACGCTGATTTACTAAGATT
>JBNKXM010000572.1:0-1419 GCA_050300315.1 Thalassotalea sp.
TTGCTTCTGGTATCGGTTATAGCATTTGGTACAGCGCCTTGAGGCAATTAACCGCGACTCAAGCCGCAGTGCTGCAGTTATTAGTGCCTATCATAGCGGCGTTAGGCGGTGTGCTTTTTGTTGCCGAACCTATCACCTTACGGTTAACAATCGCCGCGTTATTAGTACTTGGTGGTGTACTTATCGTTATCCTTGGCAAGCGTTATTTTGTTAAATCAGCGTTATAATCAGCCAAAAGGGTTAAATGTACTTCTATGCATGTTTAGCTTAGCGTTTGCTTAATGTTAATAAAGCCTTTGCTTTATCCTGAGCTTTGTTTTTAAATAACGCCTCGTTCGTTTATCTTGACTATTATGTTGTTTTTAATTGTTATTTTTCTAGGCGCCTTACTACTTTTTCAAATTCAGCCGTTGATCGCTAAGATCATTTTGCCATTTTTTGGTGGTGGTGCCGCAATTTGGACAGCTTGTTTGTTGTTTTTCCAAGCATTTTTATTACTCGGCTATTTGTATGCTCATCTTTTAGCGCGGATAAAATCAATTAACCATCAGCTGTTGGTACATGGTGTGATATTAACCTTAAGCCTGTGCTTTTTTCCGTTGGCAGTCCCAACAACTGCCAGCCTAGATAATTTTGAGCAGCCATTAATTAATATTCTCTCACTGTTAAGCTTATCGGTCGGTTTGCCTTACTTACTGCTCTCGTCAACTGGCCCGTTAGTGCAACGCTGGTATAGCCTAGTTGAGCATGAAAAACTGCCTTATCCACTATATTCGTTATCTAATGCGGCGTCTTTGTTAGCATTATTAAGTTTTCCGTTTGTGATTGAGCCTTGGTTATCAAGTGGTGAGCAAACCTTTAGTTGGTCAGTGGGGTATCTCGCTTATGTTGGTGTTATGCTGGCGCTGTTATGGCATATTGCCAAACATCCGCGTATGTCTGCGCTTCATCAACACAGTGATTTGACGCGTGAAGATAAATCAGCACCAACACATCCTTTGCTTTGGTTAGCCTTATCAACTTTGGGTGTTGTGTTGCTCGTGTCAACGACCAGTGCCATGACTCAAAATATTCCACCAGTACCATTTTTGTGGATCTTACCGCTGTGTTTATACCTGTTGAGTTTTATTATTAGTTTTCATAGCCCTAAATGGTATGTTCGTTGGTATTGGTTGTTGTTATTCATTCCAACGGCAATCATTGCCATCTTTATGTTTTTTATCGGTTCGCAATTTGATATCACTACACAAGTGATCTTGTATTCAAGCATCTTGTTTGCCGCCTGCATGATCTGTCATGGTGAATTAGCGCGGTTAAAACCATGTGTATCAAAGTTAACGTGGTATTACTTAGTTATTGCCTTCGGTGGCTTTTTTGGCAGTGTGCTAGTGGCGTTTGTCGCACAAAACATTTTTGTGC
>JBNKXM010000573.1:0-1400 GCA_050300315.1 Thalassotalea sp.
AAGGTGAAAAACGAACATTTAACAATCAGTATCTTGGTGAATTTGTCGGTCACGAGATGAACCGTTGTATCACTTGCTATCGATGTGTGCGTTATTATAAAGATTACGCTGGCGGGCATGATTTTGACGTCTATGGCTCCAAAAATCAGGTTTATTTTGGTCGCCAGCAAGATGGTCAATTAGAAAGTGAATTCAGCGGTAATTTAGTTGAAGTCTGCCCAACGGGAGTATTCACTAACAAGCTGTTTTCTGCTCATTACACGCGTAAATGGGATCTGCAAAGTGCACCGTCAATCTGTGGGCATTGTGCATTAGGTTGTAACACCAGTGTTGGTGAACGTTATGGCAGTGTGCGCCGAGTCATGAACCGTTACCATCACGATTTAAATGGTTACTTTTTATGTGATCGCGGCCGATTTGGTATTGGTTTTGTCAATGGTAAGCAACGCATCAGGCAAGTAAAAGGCATTGCTCAACACTCGCCTGATAAGTTAACTAAGTTAGATGTTAGTAGAGCCTTAGTACATTTTAAAGGTAAAAAATTCATCGGCATAGGTTCTGGTCGAGCATCGTTTGAAGCTAACTACCTATTAAAACAGTTGGTAGGTAACGAAAACTTTTCATTGGGATTGAATCATACTCAAATGCAACTTGCTGCCTTGCATCATCAGCATTTGGCAACCAATCCCGTGCCAAGTTTATTGGCGATTGAGCAAAGTGATTTTATTTTAATTATTGATGAAGATATCACGCAAACAGCGCCTAGAATGGCACTCTCAGTTAGGCAGGCATTACGCAATGTAAGTAAAGATAAAGCGGCACTTTTAGGGATACCTTCGTGGCAAGACAGCGCGGTAAGAGCCATAGGCGCTCAGCGACTTACACCGCTATATTTGCTGCAATCTAAGGCAACTAAGCTTGATGATGTTGCTGAGCAAGTTGTGCTGCAAAAAAATATCAACACCATTGAATTGTTAACTGTGATGACTGAGCTTATTGCGTCAAATGCTGAGTTAACTGACCTTAATCTCGATGAGCATCATTTTAGCTCATTGTTGAATAAATTAGTTGCCGCGAAAAAACCGCTGATCATTGGCGGTTGGGCAAGTCAATCGCCGCAACTTTTATCTGCGATAACAAGGTTTATCGCGGCATTAAAACAAGCTCAAGTTGCGGTTAATAGTGTCCTAGTACCACCTTGTGCAAATACGCTAGGTCTTTTGTCATTAATGGATGAAAACACTTTGGCGCTTGAACAAGTGTTAGCGAAAAGCGAGGCGCATGAAAGCGAGGAGCTTGATGGCATAATTTTGCTTGAGCAGGAACTTGCTCAACTAAGCGATACGCAGCTTGAGCAACTTAGTGATAACAAGCTGACAAAAATCGCAATAGATCACAGC
>JBNKXM010000574.1:0-1384 GCA_050300315.1 Thalassotalea sp.
CATATAGATGCGTCTTGGCTGTCAAAATTTAGTTCATCGGATGAAAGTTCTTCCGGAAGTTGGATTTCACCATTAAGCAAAGCATTCGCCTGAATTTGAACGTCTTGACGATCGAGTAACACAGAATATTCATGTCCGGCGATTAAGGCTTCTTGCAATTTTCCTGATTCTATTTCATCTATGGCAGTTAATATTTCGGTTAATTTTGCGGTATCATGCCCTACTTCTATTTCCAACCAAGGCCCAATAATTTGATGCTCAAAAGAAAACTTTGCTTTAGCATTACCTGTTGTTGCATCATGAATAAACTCGTATTCCATAAACACCTCAAAGCAAAATAAATGAAAGGCAGAGCAACTTGCTACTCTAGCCCTAAGTATAGAAGAAAACCTTGAGTAAGGCGCCGACAATTTGCATTCTTTCGCAACAAAGCATTATCTCTCTTATACTTTAAAGGTCATAACTTGGCTAAGGTGCAAGCATTGATAAAAGAAATACTAGTTTTATTATTAATTACAACGGTTTCGTTAAACATTGCTCACGCGAAATCGCAACCGCCGATCACTGTGGCAATATATTTAGAGCCGCCGTATGCCAAGCTGCAGGAGAATAAACTTCAGGGGATCAATGTCGATATCATCGAACTTTTTGCCAAAAAACTAAATAGAAAAATCAATTATCTAACTTGCCCTTTTGCACGTTGTATCTCTTTATTAAAAGGAGGTAATGCTGACATGATTGTTGGTATAAAGCAGTCGTTAGAGAGAGAAAAATATTTAACGTTTCTCGAGCAGCCCTTTCACCGTCAAGATTTTCCGTTAAAGTTTTATCTTCTAAAAGATTCACCAGTAAACATCACAGACTATGACGACTTAGCAAACTTACGGATTGGCACAATTCGCGGGGCGCTATATTTCGAACGATTTGATAACGACAAAGCACTCAACAAAGTGGAAGTTATCAACTACTCTCAGCTGATCCAACTGTTAATAAAAGGACGTATCGATACGTTTCTCGAACGTGAAGAATCGATTAATCCATGGATTGACCCTAAGTTTTATTTAAACAATATTCGTTTGGCCAAATATCAATACGGTAATAGTGTCGACTCTTTTATTGCGATATCAAAAAAATCTCTACTTATGGATCAACTGACACTACTTAACGATACCCAACAGCAATTGGTTGACTCAGGAATGATCAAGGCTATTTACCTCAAGTGGCACAGTCAGTTGACTAATCAATCGATTGGCAAAAACTAAATTTTTGGAACAAATTAACGGGTTAATGGTCTACTTGTCACCGCAAATAAGAATAAGAAAAATAAGTGTTAAAAGGACGTTTTCACGCTGTTTTGTTAGCAATATTAATACATGTCGTTTTG
>JBNKXM010000575.1:0-1382 GCA_050300315.1 Thalassotalea sp.
CAGCTTGAAGACTGTAATGCTGAATTACAAAGCTATTATCAAAAACTGGAACTCGATCCTCAGGCCTATCAAGTTATCGAAGAACGTTATTCTTTAGCTATTCAACTAGCCAAAAAACACCAAGTGATGCCCGAACATTTGTTTGCTCATCATTTACAACTTAAAAATGAGTTAAGTGCTATCAGCTCAGACGAACACAGATTAACGGCGATTTTACAAGAAATTGATAATGCTGCGGTAAATTACCGAGAAGCAGCAACAGCACTGACCCTTTCACGTCAGCAAGCGGCAACTAAACTAAGTAAACGCATTAGCGAGAGCATGAAAGAATTAAATATGGCACACGGCGTTTTTGATGTCAGTATTAAACCAAGTGACGCAGACAAGTTCTCTGCTCACGGCATGGATGAAGTAAACTTTTTGATCAGCCTTAATCCTGGACAAGCATTAGAAGCCTTAAATAAAGTGGCATCTGGTGGAGAGTTGTCACGCATCAGCTTGGCAATGCAAGTGATCTTAGCTGATAAAGTCGTCACACCAACGCTGATCTTTGATGAAGTAGATGTTGGTATTTCCGGCCCTACTGCGGCAATGGTTGGTACTAAGCTACAACAGCTTGCACAAAATACCCAAGTGATTTGTGTTACGCACTTACCGCAAGTGGCGAGTAAAGGTCATCAACAGCTATTTGTCGCCAAATTAACCGATGGTGAACACACAGAAACAAACGTTACGGAACTTAGTGCACAAGGTCGAGTCCAAGAAATTGCTCGATTATTGGCGGGTGATAGTATCACTGAACATAGTTTAGCAAACGCGCAAGAGCTGCTTGCAAGTTAATAAATAAGCGATAACATTCGCCAAAAAAACTTTGTATCTCTATGCGTGCTTGGTTATCATCCACGTTCACAAGTTAAAGGATATCAAAAATACCATGTTGTATAGAGTTTTAGTCACTATTTTTGTTTTGAGCATTTCAGCATGCTCTAATTGGGTTTATCGTATCGACATTCCACAAGGTAATTATTTGGAACAAAAAGACGTTGATAAGCTACAAATAGGTATGACAAAAGAGCAAGTAAAATTTGTCCTTGGTAGCCCAGTGGTTCTAGACTCTTTCAATGAAGATACTTGGCATTATGTTTATCGCTTTAAATCAGGCAGAGATGAAAAATTCGATGCTAAAAAGCAATTTACGGTAAAATTTGAAAATAACAAACTGGTATCGGCAGAAGGTGATTTTACCTTACCTGAAAGTTATTACACACCACCATCCGAAGGGGTAGAGCGTATTCAGTTTATACGCGGCGCAGCAGCATTACAATACGGAACGCAGTTTGGCGGACTGGTTAACTTTGTAATGCATAAACCATCGGTTAAAC
>JBNKXM010000576.1:0-1370 GCA_050300315.1 Thalassotalea sp.
ACTGGTTGCCAAACCTCTGATTTTTTCTTCCGGGACTGCTGAACCACCATTGGTAGCTTTACCAGGATCTGCGATTCTATCAATAGGCCCCGGACCCCTTGATGGGCCAGTGGTCCTAGCATCCATCTAATAAATAAATCAGAAATATATGGTGTTCCAAACTGCCCCGCTGGCAGCGAAATATTATGGATCACTAATAATGATATCTGCTCCGGCTGGCAATGTTCTCGTGCATCAAAATGCGGAGATAAGCACCTTTTCCCGTCGGTTAACCAACCACCGACTATGGTCAATTGCGCATTAGCTTGAGAATTATTTGAGGGTTTAGCACCACTTGACATACAATAGTCTGCATAAATTTGACGATACGTATCTATATCATACTGCGAGCCTAATACGAATAAAAGCTATGCCTCAACAGACCTCAAACAATGAGCACACAACTAATTTAGGTAAATATTTTATCTGGTTAGCATGGATTATTGGTTTAGCACTATTAGTCTTCGTCTTTCAAGACATCTTAAATAAGCAGTGGAATCCTAACCAACAACCTCAATATCGCCTGACTGATGCCGGCAAAGCCGAGGTGATTTTACAGCAGAACAAACAAGGTCATTACCTCACTACAGGTAAAATAAACGATCAGGATGTAGTGTTTTTATTAGATACGGGCGCCACCAATGTGTCGATTCCTGAGCATATTGCCGATCAACTGAAGTTAGAGCGCTATGGCAGTTATATCGCGCAAACGGCTAATGGCAATGTAAAGGTGTATCAAACCAAAATCGCGCAGCTTAATATCGCCAACATTTATTTATACAATGTTAACGCCAGTATTAACCCCGGTATGCGTAGCAATGAAATTCTATTGGGCATGAGCGCGTTAAAAAAGGTAGAATTTAGCCAATCAGGAAAACAGCTCATCCTGCGTGAACAATAACCAACCGTGCAAACAGCAAACGTAAATAGAGAATTAACCATGTTAACCCCTCAATTATTAACAGATATCGAAAATACCGTTACTTGGGCTTTATGTGAAGACTTAGGCGCAACAAACAAAACTGAACTTAACAATGCCTTAGATATCACCGCAGAATTAATTCCTGCCGGCAATATCGCCGTTGCTAATGTTATTAGCCGTGACGATTGTATTATTTGTGGGGTTGAATGGGTTAACCAAGTGTTTAGCCAGCTCAATGACATATTTAAGTTAACGGGCGAGCAGGCAACCAAAATCACTTGGTTTGTTAATGATGGCCAAGCCGTTAAAGCCAATACTACGTTATTTGAATTGTCGGGTAATGCTCGTACCTTATTAACGGGTGAACGTACCGCGCTCAATTTTTTACAAAGTTTATCAGGTACCGCAA
>JBNKXM010000577.1:0-1362 GCA_050300315.1 Thalassotalea sp.
TAGTTTGGGTGACCGAATCATGGCCTGAATATACCGATACCGATGGTACAGGTTTATATCATGAGCTCCTCGCTCAAATATTTTCTCAGTCTCCCTATCAACTGACTGTTAATTATTTACCTTGGAAAAGAGCGCTCAATCAAATCGCAATAAAACAAGCACAAATAAGCGGTGCATTGCCGATAAATAATGACTATCTTTTTGCAAACGTACCTATCTTGACCCAACCTATCAGTGTGTTAACCCAAAAAGACACCAAGGATCTTTCCTTAGAAAAACTAAAAAATTTAGTCGGTATTTGGCCAGTTAACTATGTTAACGAATTAATGCAGCCAGAGGTAAAGCCTTTTATCAATGGCATCACGGCAAGTAATCGCGCAGATGCGTTAAAATTATTAACGCTAAATAAAGTTGATTATTACTTAGATATCAGACCTATGATAGAAGCACAGCTAGCAACACTGCCAGCCAATATTCGCGATAACTTTCATATCAAAGATTACTCGACACTAAATTTGTATATGATCTTTAGCAATGATGAAAAAGGCAGAGCGCTGAGAGACTATTATCAACGCCAAACAAAACACTTATGGTCACAAGGTGTTTTACAGCCGATTTATGAAAAATATCACATTAGCTTGCCTTCGATAGAATAAAATATTTAATAAAATTTAAGATAATTATTGCAATGTTATTTTTAACTGTATAAATTAACACCTATATATTTATACAGTTAAATTTACGCAAATGTTACTACAACTCAATATTCAAAATTTCGCTATTGTTCGCTCTTTAGATATTGACTGGCGAGCAGGTATGACAACGATTACCGGAGAAACCGGCGCAGGTAAATCAATTGCCATCGACGCTCTTGGTTTATGCTTAGGTGACCGTGCACTGACCAATGTCGTTCGACCTAACTGTAAAAAAGCAGAGCTTGCAGCAACCTTTGATATAACTAAAAATAGTCAAGCGCAGCAATGGCTTGAAAAAAATGATATTTCATTTGATGAAGAGTGTATTTTACGCCGTATCATATCGAGTGAGGGACGTTCCAAAGCCTATATAAATGGTAGTCAAGTCCCATTAGCGCAGTTGAAAGACATTGGCCGTCTATTAATAAATATCCACGGGCAACACGATCATCAATTATTGATAAAGCCGTCAGAGCAACGCCAGTTGCTTGATGCTTATGCCGATCATCAAGAGCTACTTGGCCAGCTACAATTGCACTACCAAACTTGGAAAAGTCTCAACTACGAATATCAAAAACTGCAAGAAAATCAATTACAACGAGAAGCACAACAGCAGTTATTGCAATATCAAGTAAATGAATTGGACGAATTTTCATTAAACCAAGAT
>JBNKXM010000578.1:0-1342 GCA_050300315.1 Thalassotalea sp.
TATGTGATTGATCGGAGTTGAATGAAAATAGAAAGGTTCCTCAACTACATACACATTCCTACCAGAGCCAAATACTATCCACATAGCAACTCTTGTTTATGTTGAGCTTTGTTAAGGGATGTGTCCATTGTAAGTTTTGAATTTTTTCAAAAATGATTTGCCATCCAATTTTTTTGCTAGCCTCACCCAAAAATATTGGCGTGCATACCTCCACTCCGGAATATGCGTCCACCGCCAATATATCCACAACTCCCCCATCTCCATAATCATGGTTTAGCCATGTTGCCGTGCATAACTCCATTCCGGAATATGCGTCCACCGCCAGTATATTGAAGCCATTTGAAACGAAGTTTTTGAACAAGTGATTTTCTCCTCAAATATCATCAAAACCCCCCCGAGTCCTCAAGAGATGGAGCATATAAAAAAAAGAGAGAAGGAAAATGAAAAGCTCCAAGAGTCTCTTCAAATAAAAAGGGAAGTCAATATTTTGAGAGGAGAAAAACACTTCAACTTCAAAAATTCTTTTTGATGTGATTCCATTTTCTCCCCCTCCATCATACCATTTTAAAAATCGTTTCCAAAATCATTTGAGAAAATTTTGCAGCTCGTTTTGGACCATCCTTTAACTTGGCAATATACATGACTTGAGTTGTATCCTTTATCTTTACCCATGAGCTCCACATATTTAGCCTTTAGAGGGTAGGATGAGAAGGAAAAATTATTTAGCCGAGGTGAGGAACCACGTACCAAAAAGAGTGCCCGAGTGCCTAATGTTGAGGAACCATAATATTATAGTATCATATTCTTTCCGATTGATTTTTTTAAAAAAAAGGCTAAGTAGGAGAGACACGGATGAAAGGTTCCACCTTTCAATCACCCAAGATAAGGTGAAAAATTCCACAAAAGCTCCATGAGGTAAGTAGGGACTGCAAGGTATGGCTGCACTAATTCATTTGGTAAGTTTGAGCATGGGTCTACACTTGTGTTGTCTCGAATCTCTTGCATTGCTTCAGTTCTGGCTTTGCTCGTCAATGAGCAAAAGTTCAAGCTTGGGGGTTGTGTTGGCGATCATGAAACACCAATTTCATGTGCCAACGTGTCGAGTAAATGTATAAAATAACCATGTATTCACCTTGTCTACTAACCTAGTTCCATGATTTTAGTGTTTATTTGATTTCAGGAACATAGGTGCCAAATTAGAGCATTTCAAGAAATTACAAGGAAATTTGGAATTTCACCAAAATAAGTGTCACCCCAGGGATGTACCTGACATGAGGAGGAAGTGTGCAAGGCCACTGACCAGTGGGCCCAGGGGGTGGCCGGCCGGCCAAACCCCCTGTCC
>JBNKXM010000579.1:0-1302 GCA_050300315.1 Thalassotalea sp.
TATAGAATGAAAGTAACAGGAAAGGATATACCTTCAATATCTGTCCAGGTTCCTGTATACAATGCAGAAAAATATCTTGAGGAATGTCTGGATTCCATTTTACAGCAAACTTTCACCGATTTCGAAGTTATCTGTGTTGATGATGGAATGAGAGCAAATTTCCCACGCTTTTTCTAACGTGATATTGCCCTTGTTTTTATGAAATTTAACGATATCGTAGTCGCTGATCACCCCAAAGCAGCGATCTTGATCATCAACAATAGGTAAAAATGACAACTGATTTTCTGTGATAAAAGATTCGACGTCTTTAATTGAGTCATCAACATTAGCCACAATTACCGCTTTTTGCATGATCTCTGAGATTTTCTTATCCATGATTCCTCCGTGAATGTCGAATTGACAATGTTAATGTCTTAATAATCTTTCAACAGTATAGTCAGCTATTGTGCTTAGTAGCAAATCTATTTATTAGCGATAACAACTTAATTTTACAAAAAAAATATCTTCACTAAAATAATCTTTGCTGTCATTTGTCAGTCAGCTATGGGCAGATAAAAATCCCCTTCTGCTAATACCTGCTTAATTGCCGTTTCGAGTTTTGGCACCAATGCCTGATGTGATTTATTAAGTAAATGATAACCAAGCTTTTCAGTGATTTTATAATGATTAGGGTATTTATTCAGTTTCGTGCGGCTATAAGCATCAAACACAACGATCGCCACATCAACTTTTTGTTGATCAAACATTTTAAATAGAATATGGCTTTTGAAGATCTCAAAAAGATGAACAACTTTCTCTGTAGAGACTTATTCAGATTTAAAATGGATTTCAAATGAAAAATCTGAGAATTCTCTAGTTTAAAATTTGAGAGAATTTAATATAGTTTCTTCTTGAAACTTTGAATTTTGATGAAACTTGGAGCAGGGACTGCTAGTTGCACCTAGTGTTTGATCCAACTCAGGGGTACGAGGTTGAAGTTTGTACTAGGCATCTATTGGTTTAGATCTGACGATTCAGATTCAAATTAAATGAGAAATGCCTTTGACTTAACTCTGAATTGACTAACCCATGTCGTGTCATGCATGACTAAGCCGCTAATTACGGTGATTAGAGAAAGATTAGGAGAAGCGTAACACGGGATGTTACAGAGGTTATGAGTTGAATTTGGTTGGTTTGGTAAGAGAGCGGTTGAGTTGGATGGATGAGAATTTTGAAGTCCGGTTCAAGAATTGATATAGGATCGAGTAATGGTCCTCGGATGAAGACGATATCACCAATGTGTCATGAGGAGGAGTGGATAGC
>JBNKXM010000580.1:0-1282 GCA_050300315.1 Thalassotalea sp.
CCAAACACCTTGCGCTATTTCGGGGGCTAAAATTTGCACCAGCGTCCAGCCATTTTGACCTTCTTCGTTTAATAGCGTTGCAACATCGGGAAGTTTTGCCTTTTTAAGCCCTGAAAGAAAGCCTTCGTGATTCTCTATCTCTAAAGTTTTAAATTCGTATTTTTTCATTTTTACTGATTCCTCGTAATCGAGATCACTAAAATTTATATCAAACGCAGACGCTAGTGCTTTTTTTGACTGTAGCGAAGCTGTCGCCTCCTTCTCAATTCGCTGGATAGTTCTTAGATTAAGACCAGAAGCTATTGCCAATTCTTCTTGTGACCAGCTTTTCTGGGTTCTTAAGCTCAATACCAACTCTGCATTTATTTTCATATAAATCCTATGACCTATTTAATGGAGACATCAATATAATTCTATATAAACGAGGAATTCTTTACGTAAACTCTACGAAAGTAAGCCGAAAGTTTTACGACACTTTACGACAGCATAGACAAATACTAGAGCGTGTTGATCTTTGCTGTTCATTTTTGCAGCTGACTGTTTGGCATTTAGACAAGGCAGCGCCTTCGTAGTGTAGTTATTCTCCTCAAGTAAGGCGATAACACAGTATAAATGTTAAACAGTCGTTGCCCAAAGGGTTCAATTGAGCGTACTTTGCTCATTGTTGCTCGATTTTTACATAGAACAACTATGCTACGAACCGAGCGTCGCGATCAAAGCACGCTCAAATTGAACAAAATTTGTACCTCAAAGGTCAACACGCTCTAGAGCAATTATTATAAAAAAACCTCAGCAAAAGCTGAGGTTTTATATTTTATTCACTTGCAACAAATGATTAGAAGCTATAGGTTGCCTTTAAGTAGTAGAAACCACCGTTAAAGCCAAAAGGAGACGTTTCATAATATTTACCGCCCCAACTGTTATTAGGCGCGCCCGTTTGCTGTTCAAAGTCAAGCTTGCTTGGGTATACGTCAAATAAATTCTGCGCACCAATACTAAGACTAAGTTCTTCGGTAGCATGATAGCTTACTTCTACATCAACCGTTATTTCTGCATCAGCATTAATTTCGGTACCTGGCTCATCTGGTGTGCCTATCCAATCAACATGTACACCTTGAAATTCACCATAATAGTTGACACGAGTAAACATATTAATGTCTTCCCAACTTTGTGCCCAAGTGAATGTTGCGCGGTGATTAGGTAAATCATTCTCTAAACGAGATACTTTACCTTCACCTGTGATAGCGGAATATTTATCAACTGTGGTTTCATTCCAGTTATA
>JBNKXM010000581.1:0-1276 GCA_050300315.1 Thalassotalea sp.
ATTTGGCGTTGAGTTCGGCGATGATCACCCGTAAGCCTGGCTTTTCACTGACATACTTACTTTCGACCCAAGTACTTCTACCTTTACTATCAATGATTTGGGTGTAGTCGTTACTTGCTTGGCCAGTTAATTTTACTTCTTCACCTGAATTAATGCTGCCTAAAATACGGTAGTTGTTGCCCGGGCCTGCATGCATATAGATAAATAAATCATCTGAAATATAAGCGGTTTGCAAGTTATCATCTGCTGTTTGCGTTGCTGATTCTTCCGCTTGAGAGATAAAACTACAAATAACCACTAAACCTGCAAGCAAACATTTTATTCTTTTCATTTAGTTACCAAAAACCCTTTGAAATATTATGAGAAAATATTAGGGCTTTGGCGCAACGATAGCAAGGAAAAATATTGCTTCATTGCCAGAGCTTTTGTAAGGTTAATCAATAAATAACTATTTAATTTTAAATTTAACCTAAGGCGTGTATGACAACTGAAGTTGAACTTAAATATTTAGTGATTAATGAAAACGTATCACAAACAATATTTGAGTTATTAACGAAACAGCAATTAACCTTTACTCATCGGTTAAAAAAACTCTGTAATTGCTATTTTGATACTAAATCATTAGTGCTTCGCCAATTGGATATGGGCTTGCGAATAAGGATTGACGAGCAACATATTGAACAAACGATAAAAACGGCTGGAATAGTTGTAGGCGGTTTACATCAAAGGCCCGAGTATAATATCGATATAAGCACACCATTTCCTGATTTATCTTTGTTTCCTGAGACGATTTGGCCTGCAGATGTTGATATTGGCGATCTACAACAACAGCTGACGTCTTTATTTACCACTGATTTCACCCGAGAGATATGGCTGATTAATTATCGTAGCAGTGTCATTGAGCTCGCTTTTGATCAAGGCAAAATTTCGGCAGATGGTCGAGAGCTACCAATTTGTGAAATAGAATTGGAGCTAAGTGAAGGTCATCGCGATGATTTATTTGCACTTGCTCAATTGTTATTCCAATCGTTATTGGTGCGAGCGGGCACGCAAAGTAAAGCCGCGCGAGGCTACCGTTTGGCGGCAAATCAAATGACAGAGCCGTCACAGAGCGCACTTGATATTTATCAACAAACAACGCAGGCAAAAGCGTATTTTGTTGCCGGTATTCAGCATTGTTTACAACAATTACAAGCGGCGGTTGATGCTTATCTTGATTCTGAACAATTAACTGACTTGGCACATTTGACTGAAGTCTTATCGTTAATGCGCCATG
>JBNKXM010000582.1:0-1274 GCA_050300315.1 Thalassotalea sp.
TGACCATGCTCGATCAAGTGTTTGGTTGCTAAATAGCCGCCCATTTCATTGTCGAGATAAAAGCAATGATCGTGGATCTCAGGGATGTCACGGTTAAGTATGGTAAACGGCGTTTTATTGTTATTGAGTTTAATAAAATAGTCATCAGGAAGCGCATCAACGAGCATGATCAAAGCGTCACAATTGCGATCTATTAAAAAATCGATGCCGTCTTTTTCACTTTGTACATTACTGTGTCCTGCCGCGACAATGGCATGCTTACCAGCTTTACGTAATTCAGTTTCAATAGCGCTGAGCATATCGCCATAGAAGGGACCATGTAATTCAGAAACTAGGATACCGACACAATTTGAACGATTTGATGCAAGAGAACGAGCGACGGAGTTAGGACGAAAGCCAAGCTCCTGCATTGCTGCCATCACTTTACTCTTTGTTTTTTCACTAACATGCTGATGATCATTCAATACTCGAGATACTGAAGATAATGACACACCAGCTAACGCTGAAACTTCGTATATTGTCGCCATGGTTTTCCTTTAAGCGCTTAGTTAATTAATAAAACAAGCTAACTTTATCATGAAAGATTAACATGCCATAGCGTGATAGACGCTATTAATACTACTAAGTACTATGACATATTTTCAAAATACTTGGAAGCGCTTCCAGAAATTTTAGAAATAAGTTGCTTTTTGTTTTTGATGGATCAAAAATGGAAGCGCTTCCAGTTTATAGGAAGAGACAATTATAACACTTAGAAATTTTTGTTAGGGTGCGTGTTGCGCCTGAACTGATAATGAAATTTCAACTAGGGGGAAAAATGGCAACCACGTCTGCTCAAGCATGCCTTGATGCTCAATCATCGACTAATGGCGATAAAAACTATGGTTTTGCGCTAACATCATTAACGTCATTATTTTTTATGTGGGGATTTATCACCTGTTTAAATGATATTTTAATTCCACATTTAAAAGGTGTCTTTGATCTGTCATACAGTCAGGCAATGTTGATCCAATTTTGTTTTTTTGGCGCTTATTTCTTAGTGTCATTGCCGGCAGGAAAAATCGTTAAACGTTTAGGTTTTCAAAAAGGAATCGTGCTTGGTCTTGTTGTTGCGGCCATCGGTTGTTTTTCATTTTATCCAGCAGCTATGTTTTTAAGCTATCCAATATTTTTAACCGCGCTGTTTATTCTTGCCAGTGGTATTACTATTTTACAAGTGTCGGCTAATCCATACGTTAGTATTTTAGGCGATGCTAAAACCGCTTCTTCTCGCC
>JBNKXM010000583.1:0-1267 GCA_050300315.1 Thalassotalea sp.
GTAAACTGAGCTAAAACGATGCAAGTACTGTTGGCAAAAAAATCCGATAAGAAAGCAATCTTACGTTTTTATAAAGCGCAGCATTATGCCGCTCGCTTTTTAGGTTTTGACAACTGTTACCTCATAAAAAAGGATGATGAGATCATAGCCTCAGTCATTGTCTCTGGGCTTATCGCGTCCAGTTCAGTGGCATTTTTACACGCTCTCGTGGTCGATAACCAGCACCGACACCAAGGCGCGGCTACTCAGTTATTACGCCATGCGTTATCGTTACATGCGCCGCTAATTTGCTTTGCCCAACCAGCACTAAGACCACTGTATTTATCGGTTAACATGAAGCTAATGAGCGCAGATAATATCTCAGCAAACTTACCCGAGCACTTATTAACGCGCTTTAACGCTTATCAAAACACCCAGCCAACGCTTGAGGTGTACTATTATCAGTAATAAAGGAATTGCTTTGTTATGCGATATTTGTAACCCTAAAATAATTAATATATGTGATCACAAACAACTAGCATGCAGACTCTAAATCCTTATTTAGCGCCAATACTTGATGAACTTGATCAGCTTTTCAATGTATCTGCATGCTGCAGTGAACATCAGCTTATTACCCATTTACAAGCGCACAAGATTGCCCCTTTTGATCAATTTTCATTGGCTCAGCCTAAAGATTTATTCAGCGCACATTTTTTATGTATGCACGCACTGTATCAGCTAAAAAAACACTATCAAGAGATGCAAAGCTATACACTGATTATTCAGTCTGTGCAAATACAGCGAATCGCAATCAAGGCTATAAATCCAATTAATGAGTTACCAAACACAGCAGTTGAAATTTCAGATCCTCTTGAAAGCTATTATCTAAATGCTGCACATTATTTTGAAACACAGGAGGATGAAATAAACGACCTGCTCAAAGCATTTTGGCAAAAATATCTCGCACAAGATCATAAAATGCAGGCACTTGATGTATTAAACCTGCCAGCAAATGCAGATGCAAAAATGCTTAAAGAACAATATCGACGCCTCGCTCAACAGCATCATCCTGACAAAGGGGGCTGCGCCGAAACGTTTGCCAAGATCCATCAAGCGAAAACAATCTTAGATAAGCTCATTTAAAGCCTAAGCCTAGATAAGCATCTCAGTAGTTAGTTAACAACTTAAATGCTAAACTAAAACGCGCTCACCATAATAAGAACAAATGCTAAAGCAAAATATTTATAGCTTGGTGTTGAAAGAGTAAAATTTGGCTTAAACCAATGCT
>JBNKXM010000584.1:0-1253 GCA_050300315.1 Thalassotalea sp.
TGTACCTTTAATAATTGCCACGTAATAAGATAATAACTGCAACGGTAAGGTGTAAACGATTGGTGCAATAATATCATCACAATGCGGAACATTGATCACTGTCATGGTCTCATCACTTTCAAAATGAGCATCTTGATCGGCAAATACATACATCAAACCACCACGAGCGCGCACTTCTTCAACATTCGATTTTAATTTTTCAATCAAATCATTTTTTGGCGCAACAACAATAACTGGCATTTCTGCATCAATTAACGCCAATGGACCATGTTTTAATTCACCTGCAGCATAAGCTTCAGCATGAATATAAGAAATTTCTTTAAGTTTTAACGCGCCTTCCATCGCAATCGGATATTGATCGCCGCGACCTAAAAATAATGCATGGTGTTTATCAGCAAAATCTTCAGCTAAGTCTTCAATTGACGCAGCAAGCGCTAATACTTCATCAAGTTTATTTGGTAACGTCATTAATGATTGAGCAATACTATTTTGCATTTCAGTTGTCATGCCATGGTGCTGACCTATGGCTAACGTCATCATTAATAAACCAACCAATTGCGTTGTAAACGCTTTAGTAGAGGCTACGCCAATTTCAGCGCCCGCTTTAGTCATAAAGGCTAAATCAGACTCACGTACTAACGAAGAGCCTTGCACATTACAAATAGTTAAACTGGCGCGATAGCCCAGCTCTTTTGCTAATCTAAGCGCTGCCAAGGTATCTGCCGTTTCACCCGATTGAGAAATTGTCACTAATAACGCATTTTTCGGTACATGCGATTGACGATATCTAAATTCACTGGCGATTTCGATATTACAAGAAACACCCGCAAGCGCCTCTAACCAATAACGCGCCACCATACCTGAATGATAGCTGGTACCACAAGCGATGATTTGCACATGCTCTATTTCTTTAAAAATTTCGTCAGCGCCTTCACCGAAGGTATTAATATCAAGAACGTTGCCAATCAATCGGCCTTCAAGGGTGTTACGAATTGCAGTCGGTTGTTCATAGGTTTCTTTTAGCATGTAGTGACGATACTCACCTTTGTCACCGCTATCTTGCGCTACTTCACGCTCTTTTGCTTCTCGCTCAACCGCGTTACCGTCTTTATCAAAAACGTTAACTTCAAATCGTGTTACTTCGGCAACGTCACCTTCCTCAAGGACACCCTGCGCCGGCTCGAGCGCGAAGCGAGCACGCCGATTCACACCGTGGTGCTCGACGCCAGCGCCATCAACGACCTCGACTCGTC
>JBNKXM010000585.1:0-1245 GCA_050300315.1 Thalassotalea sp.
CCGATCTAGAGGGTAAATCAAAAATGAAGGTATTTAATGACGTGATGACAGTGACAGAGCTGATCAATCTGGTTACCTTTGTTCAGTCCCACTATGAATTAGTTCCTTACAAAACGACAAACTATCAATACTATAGCTATAACTAACACTGCGCCTGATCAGGCTGATTAAGGTTAATCAGCCTTGTTTCAAAAAGTGCCTAGCAAACTTGAGGCTTTGCCAGTTCAGGTAACTGGCCTTTAAAGCCGAGTGCTTGTCTGATCAATTGTCGTTTAACTGGTGTCGCTTTATCTAGCAAACTCATACCAAGCCCTCTCAGCAATTTGATCGGTGCTTGTTGAGGGGCAAATGTTTGCTTAATCGCTTCCATGGCGGCGATCATTTCTGCCGCATCGCTTTTTCGCCAGCGCTGATAGTTTTGCAAATGCACAGGCGATAACCATTGATTGCCTGCCTGTTTTACCGTTTTATCGTTTAAGCCTGCACTTAATGTTTGGGCTAATGCGGCGGCATCAAGTAACCCTAAATTAACACCTTGTCCCGCCAACGGGTGGATAGTATGAGCGGCATCACCAACCAACACTACGCGTTCTTTAACTACATCTTGTGCAAAACGCATGGTTAACGGGTAAGTAAATCGTTCACTAGCCACTTGAATATGGCCTAATTTACCATCTGCTGCCACCGTTAGCGCGTTAGAAAACGCCTCATCAGACATAGCCGTTAGCCTTGCGGCATCATCAGGTGATGTTGACCAAACAATCGAACATAAATCTTCACAGTCTTGTTGCATTGCAAGAGGTAAAAACGCTAACGGCCCAGTCTCTAGAAACACTTGCCATGCTGTATTATCATGCCCTTGCGGTGTTTTCACTGTCGCAACGATTGCATGATGATCATAATCACGAAAGGTCAGCGAAAACTTCATTTGTTCGCGTAACCATGAACGAGCACCGTCAGCTCCAACAACTAACTTAGCGGTGATCGGTGGCAAGGTAGTAAAACTGGCAAAGACTTCACTGTCGCCAATAGCGATATTGCTAAGCTTTTCTTGATTGTAGAAAGTGATCCCTTGATCTTGCTCGGCCTTTTGCCATAACGCTTGTCGAATAACACTATTTTCGATGATCCAGCCAAGTTGCCCGTTATGCTCACGCGAGCTTAAATCATCAAGATTAAAATCAAGTTTGCCATAACCGGCTTTGTCCCAAATATGCATCTGTTGATACGGCTGACAACGTGATG
>JBNKXM010000586.1:0-1241 GCA_050300315.1 Thalassotalea sp.
GGCGCCCAAGATGCTGACAGTAATACGCTAACGGTCACTCATCCCGCTTTATGCGTGATGGAAAAATTAACCGACACTATTGAAATTAGAGCCGTTAATGATAGCGATATTAATCGATATCGTCTTGCCCGTAACTTACCTAATAATGCCGCTCGCATGACTATCACTGAGGAAATTTCGAGTCTGGATCATTACTTTTGGTGGTTTAACAATAAGCGTGAATCATTTGTAATGTACGAAGATAACTGTGAACGCTTATATATCTGGCATAATATTTTTCACTTTGAAAATCAGGATTACCTCTATGGTGGTTGGTTTACCGCAGGAGAAGACGTTAAATTTAATATTGCGATGCTTGCACTTAAATGGCAACTAGCGTTGACTAAGCAACATTATCCGAATGCGGTATGGCTGGCGGTGATTAATAAAGAAAATAAATTTGTTAATTTGCTCAATCAATATATGGGCTTCAATGAAATTGCAGACACGCAGCTTGAGTATCAGGTGACCAAGAAAATTTTTCCACAGGCATCCAGTGAACAATTTAATTTTGTTCGCTTGCCATGTAAGGACATCAAGTAGTTCATGAACATCTACCAAAGAGTGGCGCAGCACACTAAATTAACACCTAATAAAATTGCAGTAACTTATCAGAAGCAAACACTCACTTACGCTGAACTAATAGAAAAAGTTGATAATTTGTCGTTAAACCTTTTTCATCAAGGTTATAACCAACACAGTAAAGTGGCGCTGTTTTGTGGTAATAATATTGAATTTGTTTTGACGCTACTAGCGATTGCTAAACTAGGCGCTGCGGTTGCACCTTTGCCTTTAACACTTAAAGGGCAAGCGCTCGAACATGCGATAAAAGGCATTGAGTGTGATCGTGTTATTGCCTGGTCTACGGTTGGTAAACAGTTACTATCAAAGCAACTTATACCCGAAAGTTGCTTGGTTAGCCTAGATAAGCAAGTTGGCGAAGAAACGCTATTTTCTCAGCTCCTTGTAGCAGGAGAAAAGCAAGCGTTACCAGCAGTTGATAGTGATAACGATTATATTTTAACGCTAACCTCGGGGTCGACTGGGAACCCTAAACCCATTGTTTTTAGTCAAACCACCAAAATCAATCGTGCTTATCAAGCAACTATCAATTATTACCAACTAACCGAAAATGATGTGGTCTTAGTGGCAACGCCTATGTATCACTCGTTGGCACAGCGCTCGCTGTTGATGCCACTTAT
>JBNKXM010000587.1:0-1237 GCA_050300315.1 Thalassotalea sp.
CTGGTGCTCTAAAGTAAAACGTTTAGGTAATAAAATATGACGCATAAACAGATCATGCGGCGTTTTAGCTATATAAAGTGGCTGAGATAATTCCATTGAATTTTTAAAAAAATGCATGGTAGGTCGGCCAATAACTATGGCATCGAGACGTTTTGCTTCTAGCATATTTAACAAGGCTTGTTCATTAATTGAATCAACTCGCTCAATTTCGCCTTTAGCAACCAACTCATCTATGCCCCAATAGTAAAACCCTCTGACCCCGCCAACCGTTTTACCTTTTAAGGAACTGGCATTTTTATAATTTATCGGGTTACTCGCAAGGCTGACAACATCATCTCTATCGTTAAATAACGGAGGTGTCCACAAGTATTTCTGTTGTAACTTATCATCAAACCAAATGGGATTAACACCGATCACCCCGCCATCTAATTGATTATTATTTAAAATGAACTCTAACCGTTTTCGCGGCAGAAATGTCAGTTTATAGCGATAAGATGTGCTGTATTTATTAAGGTAACGGACGATATCATAATACATGCCTATTTCAGCTTGTTGATCAACAATATATGGAGGTTTTAAATGATAACTATACAGGGTAAATTCTGGCAATTCAGTGCTCTTCGACGGGAAAGAAATAGCTAAAAGCACACAGATGAATAAAGACACAAGGCAGCATTTTTGATTTGAGACTGTCATCTATTAATTATTCTCACTAAATAGCGCAATATTTTGCTTACCTTTCTAACTTTAGCGTTAAACGAGAAAAACTACTAGGCAATGCTGCTATTACTGAGTATTTAACAATAAGCTAACACTTTGAAGTTCTTTATCATTAGCGGTTAACCGAATATTTAATACGCTGGGATCAATTTTCCCATGATTGAAAATTTATCTTCTAATTACGACAGATTGTCTTAATCAGATAGCACAAAAAGATGGAAAGGACTGCTAAGTATTCTGTTAAACAAAATACTTAGCAGCCACTATTTGATTTCTGCTTAACGCACTAATTGATGGTTGATATATTTAAGTGGAGTGTTAATTTTTACTTGCAAAGCGTCATAGCCGCCTAATGGTGTCAACATTGCGTCAACACTTAGTTTATCTTCCGTCGATAATCCTTGATAGTAGTCGAGTGAGCGTTGAAATAGCCATTGCTGAAATGGCAACACGCAACGACGTGCTTTTTCATTACCTAAAGTATAGTGATGACGTCCCACAACTCGCGGTAATGTTA
>JBNKXM010000588.1:0-1212 GCA_050300315.1 Thalassotalea sp.
TGCCAGCAGGTAAACCCAACTCATTAATTTGCATTAATAAATTTCGGGCAAGATTTAAACCTTTGGCAACATGAAATGACTTATCGAGATCGGGATCACTGATCAAGCCTTTCCAACCCACTGTGGTACGTGGTTTTTCAAAATAAACTCGCATGATGATCAATAGTTCATTTTGATATTTTTCATGCAAGGTTTTTAGTTGTTTTGCGTAATCAATCGCGGCTTCGGTGTCATGAATTGAGCAAGGACCAATGATGACTAATAAGCGGTCGTCTTCACCGTTAATAATGGCTTCAATTTGTTTACGGCTTTGAATGATAAATTCGGCAGTTTGATCTGATAAGGGAATTTGCTCTGCGAGCTCAGCAGGAGACACTAAGTTTTCGATCAGCGTCGTTCTAAATTCATCTGTTTTGATGGTCATGTAATTAACTTTTTTGGGCTGCGTCGAAAATGAAGGTAACGCAATAACATAAAATTATCGCGCTAACATACAGAAAATACCGAGAATTGTGAACCTGTTTGCCGAGAAAACTTGAAATAAGTTATTTTAAATCAGTATTTATATCTTTGCAGTCCGGTTTCGCTGATGATCTTAGCGGTGATCTCTTCTACTGACAGTTTGGTGGTATTTAAAAACGGAATCTTTTCTTTTTTATAGAGTTTTTCAACTTCTCTTACTTCCATTCGGCATTGGCGGGCAGAAGAATATTTGCTGTTTGCCATACGCCCATCTCTGATATCCATTAAGCGTTGAGCATCGATAGTTAAGCCAAACAGTTTTTTCTTATGCGGGATTAAAAAGCTCGGTAATTTAAGCTCGTCCATGTCGTCATCGGTAAACGGGTAATTAGCCGCTTTGATACCATATTGTAGTGCGAGATAGAGCGAGGTAGGAGTTTTACCTGAACGCGATACACCCACTAGAATGACATCGGCATGAGCATAGTTTGAGACATTGCTACCATCATCATTGGCTAACGAGTAATTGACGGCGTCAATACGATAGTCATAACTATTTTCATGTATGCTATGCGTTCTATGCGCCTTTGGTTTGGCGCTGATGCCCAGTTGTTGCTCTAGTGGCGTAACAAAATGTTCTAGAAAGTTATAAATAATGGCGTCACTGCTGTCGATGATCTCTCTGATCTCTGGAGTTACAAAGGTATGAAAAACTAGCGGTTTTTCTCCCGTACGTTTAGCGGCGCGATT
>JBNKXM010000589.1:0-1175 GCA_050300315.1 Thalassotalea sp.
TTTTGTAAATCAACCCGTCCTTGCAAGCTCACGCTATTGCGCAGTCTATTGCGTACCACCAATTGGTCATACTCACGAATGATCACATCACCTACTAAGGTTTCAAATCTGTCTGCACCAAAATAAATGATCAACGCCATCAACGCCGCTTGGTTCTCTGTTGTCGCAAGATATTCTTCTGAAATACTGCTACGTGTTTTTGCTAAATCAAATAAATAGCGCACAAACACCGCGATGGACGATTTAGGCTCTTGCTGCATCGCAAAATCATTCAGAGATTGATAATAAAACGAAATGGTTTCAACATTACCAAACAAGGCTAACTCATCCCGTAAGCTGGTTAATAAGGAGTGCTGGTTATTATTAGCGAATAATTCATTGGATAACACTAACTGTGTTTTAATGCGCTGGTCATCGATATCAATACCGTCGATCATCGCTAACACCTTGTCTGCTAGTTGCTCTTTTACAAAATGATTGCTCAACCAACGTATAGCATTAATCGCAAATGCACCATCAACACTAATACGACCAAAGCTCACACTATCTATCTGAAGCTGTGTTCTTGAAGGTAGAAGATAAGCATGTAAATTTAAATAACGGATAAACTGAGGCAAAGGCAACCTTCGTCCCTATCTGGCAGCAATTGATGCACCCGTTTTAGATAACACGACATGGCTATTAACATGTGGAAATGCACGATGCAAAAGCGCAGTTAAGCCATGAATTTCTTGTTGGGTTACCACAATTTCATTGCTTGATTGCTCTTGTTTTAGGGTCGCCACTATACGCTTTAATAATTGCTGGCTTTTTTGTGCATACTCGGCGTCAATTTGACTCATTTGCTCTGTTGATGGCTGAGATTGTAAGGCAAATAACACCACAGCCAGTGTGATGAGCATGACGCTTGACGATAAAATCACCAAATACTTAAAAAACTTTTTCAACGAACTAACAGATCCTATGGGTTATCCACCAATGGTACTGCTTTTTCACCGTTAATTCAGTAACAAACGTGTAACATTTTTTACTTAATCAACAATCGCACAAATCCCAATAGATTTTTCGATTAAATAACCTAGCTAAATTAATATTAAGATCTTTAAACGTGGTAATTTTCTCAGCACTTGGTTCAAAGCATTGCCAAATAAACTGGTGACAATTATTACTGATGA
>JBNKXM010000590.1:0-1147 GCA_050300315.1 Thalassotalea sp.
ATGTAATGGTGACGTATATTGATTTGATCTAAACAATGCTGTGCAAGCTTTTCTATTCTTGGCTGTGCAATCCAAGCCCACACACATAAGACATCTGAATAATAATCGATAATGACGGGGTTACTCATTATTGTTTCCTTGAAACTTCATGATAGTAACCCCAGCAGATAATGGTTAATGGCTAGTACCACGCTCGTAATTTATTTTGTTATAGACGTTATATTTACCAGATGGTTTTTTCATAGGCAAACGTTTAATTTCCTCTAAGGTATTAGCATCATAAACAATAACGGCACCATCATCGTCCCAAATACTTAACAAGACATATTGCCCATCTTTAGTAAATTCAACATGCGCAGCGGTTTTACCTGGTGCTGGCGCAAGCGTTTTAACAATCTCTAGCGTACTTTTATTAATGACATGCACTTTTTCTTTGTTTGGCCCGAAAAATACATCGACCCAAGCATAAGGTGATTTACTGTGACTACGCATGAAAAAGCCAGGGCCGTCGGTTTTTATTTCTTTGATCACTTGCCAGCTATCCATATCAATCACCGACACTCGGCCTTCTTTGATATTAGGTGATGCAAAAACTTGTTTACCTTGATAATCCCAAGTAATGCCAGAGCCAAGATGTGGCATTCCGGCCATTTCTATCGTGGCAACCTTCTTCTTCGCATCTAAATTGATCACTTGCCCATTATGACTATCACGCGATGCACCAATTAAATTGATGTATTGAGGGTCGAAAAAGAAGTCATCAAGAAAATCTTCTGTTTCTATACGTCTAATAGGAAACGCTTCATCAAGCTTCCAATTTTCAACCTTACCTTCACCACTATCTTTACGATAATCATGAGCCCAGCCTTTATAAACCTCAACGCCACCTTCATCGCTATAAGGGATCTCCCAGACTTCTTTAACATCTTTTAAAGCTACGATAAAACTGTGACGTGGCGGTGCGTTATATACGGCACTGACGCGGGAACTTTTGCCATGACTGTCAAGCGTTGGCACTAGCTTTAACGGCGTTAAGTTTTCTGTATCTAAAATAACGATGTTATTGGGTAAATAGTTACCAACAATGGCATATTTACCATCGGATGACACCGCTAAATTTCGCGTATTGATCCCAGCGCGAACCTCG
>JBNKXM010000591.1:0-1160 GCA_050300315.1 Thalassotalea sp.
GGCATCGGCCATTAACCGCTGGTAACCTGTGATATTTCGGCCAAATGGCATATGAATAAATTTAACGTCAATATTTTCGTAAGATAACGCTTCGCGCACTATCTCCAATTGTATTCCTTTACCTTGCTGGTCAATAATAAACGGTGGCTTTGGTAATCCCGCTATCATTTCAATGGTTTGCTGCGCATTACTCCAACAAGAAATCATAAGCACCAGCACAAAGCTAAACAATTTAAAAATGCGCATTAAAACTCCAGCAAGATCTGCGATAAAATCTTGTACAGCAAGGATAAAATTGGGTAAGGTATCATTACATGAAAATATCAGTTCACCACGTCAGCGCGGAGTTTAACACAAATTTAGCGCAATTCTTAAACAAATTTAGGTAGTTTATGAGTGATATTTGGTTGGCACGTCAGCTTTCGAAAGTTGCCCAAAGAAAAGATGACCATCGCAGCGCATTCCAACGAGATCGTGCGCGCATTTTACATTCAGCCGCATTTAGGCGTTTACAGTCAAAAACCCAAGTAATGGGCAGTGGACTAAGTGACTTTTATCGCACTCGGTTAACGCATTCGTTAGAGGCTTCACAAATTGGCTCAGGGATCAGCGCGCAGCTCAGATCTAAAGAGCCAGAACTTTGCCAACAACTGTTTCCAAGTGATGATACCTTAATTGAATCTTTATGCTTAGCACATGATATTGGTCACCCACCGTTTGGACATGGCGGTGAGGTTGCTCTTAATTTTATGATGCGTGATCACGGAGGCTTTGAAGGCAATGGACAAACTTTCCGTATTGTTACTAATTTAGAACCGTTTAGCGAAAAATATGGTATGAATCTCGCTCGTCGTACCTTACTTGGGTTAATGAAATATCCACAAACGTTAGATCAACTTTCGTCTCAACAAACACCACCAGTACCAACCTCCTTTAGGCAACTTAAAGCCAGCGACTGGCATCCGCCTAAAGGATTATATACCGATGATAATGAAACGCTTGATTGGGTATTGATGCCATTGTCATCAAATGATAAAAGTAACTTCCAACAAATTAATTACTCGTCAAAAAAACATGGGAAAACCCTGTATAAATCATTGGACTGCTCAATTATGGAACTCGCTGATGATATTGCTTACGGCATTCATGATCTCGAAGAT
>JBNKXM010000592.1:0-1154 GCA_050300315.1 Thalassotalea sp.
AAAATATTAAGAAAGAGTGCTAAACACCACAAGACTCTAGTCATTCATTACACCTTTGTTATTTGAATTAAATTAAACGGTAACAAATACACACCAACAAATAATGCTAGCAAACATATGAACTTACTATTATTAGCCTAGTATATTTTTAAGGATTTTGTAGGGAATAAATATGTGCTAATTGCTTGAGATATCTTCGCAACAACTAGCGAATGACTTGGAAACATTTCTAACAGTCTATTTAATGGATAAATAAACTGTTAGAAATTAGATTGGAAGGTGACCGTGAATTTATTTTAAATAGGTGTAGCCGAGTAAGCAGTCTTCATAAAAATCGATTAACTGCACACCTTCACGAGGATTTATTAAGCCTCGTTGAATTTGTTTATCAATTTCTTTTTTCACCACCTGCGCCATGATCGCTGGTGTGTACTGCATAGTTGATAAAACATTTTCAACCGATGAACCTTTTACCACTTCTTCTACATAAAAGTCTTTTGGATCATCATCATAGCTAACAATATGTACTTCGTTTAATCGACCAAACAAGTTATGCATATCTCCCATCACATCTTGATAGGCGCCGGTTAAAAAGATACCAATAAAATAATCTTCTCCAGGTAGAAGCTGATGCATAGGAATATTTTTAGCAACGGTATCTTCACCTATAAACTTATCAATTTTACCATCGCTGTCACAGGTAATATCCACTAAGCTACACAGCTTTTGCGGTTTCTCATGTAATCTAGAAATTGGCACAATTGGCAGTACTTGATCGATTGCCCAAGAATCTGCGGTCGATTGAAACACAGAAAAATTTGCCAGATATTGAGAAGCAAGCACTTCTGGAATTTCTTTTAGCTCTTCCGGGATAAACTCTAATGTTTGCAACTGCAACGCGATACGATTAAGCAAACGCCAGTAAATTGTTTCAACTTTTGCCAACTCTTCTAATGAAAAGATCCCGAGCTTAAATGCATTAAGCGCCTGTTCTTTCCATTGAACACTATCGTTATAGGTTTCCTGATAACTGGTTTCGTCAAAATTTTCTTCTATTTGACGCATATTAGTTACAATAATATGCTCGCCCGTGGCTTTTCTTGTTGAAAATTCTGTACCACTTGGGTGAATTTCACCGATAACTTTTGTCACCA
>JBNKXM010000593.1:0-1153 GCA_050300315.1 Thalassotalea sp.
TAGTAAACCTTCAATAATTGCTCGGGCCATGTTACCGCCACCGATAAAGGCGATTTTGCTTTCTTTTACATCCATGACTAGTTCCTTATCTGTCCATTACCGTTGACCAAAAACTTCTCAGTGGTGAGTGATTCGATACCCATTGGGCCATATGCATGTAATTTGCTGGTGGCGATACCTATTTCAGCACCTAACCCCAATTGTGAGCCGTCTGAAAACCGTGAAGAGGCATTAACCATGACCACAGACGCGTCGACTAATCGTTGAAAATTCATTGCTTTTTGTCGATCTTCGGTACAAATCACTTCGGTGTGATTGCTACCGAACTGATCAATGTGAGCCATTGCTTGACCAAAATCATCGACCACGCGAATCGCTATTTCTAGGCGTAAATATTCTTCACCAAATTCATCATCTGCAAGTTGAGTGATTTGCTCGAAATAAGGCACGGTTTTAGCGCAACCGTTAACTTGCACGCTATGCTCTTTAAGGCGTTTAGCCACCAGAGGTAAAAATTTATCGGCAACATTTTTATGAACGAGTAAACCTTCTAGCGCATTACACACGCCCGTTCGTTGGGTTTTACCATTTAATAGTAATTCCATTGCTTTATTAATGTCGGCTTTTTCATCAACAAATAAATGGCATACCCCTTTGTAATGTTGGATCACTGGAATTTGGCTGTTTTCACTAACAAAATTAATTAGCCCTTCGCCACCGCGAGGAATGACTAAATCAATATACTGTTTTTGTGTGAGTAGTTGCTTCATTAAATCGCGGTTAGGATCGCCAATAACGGTAATGATCTCTTTCGGGAGCTTGTGCTGGAGTAAAACGCTTTGTAATACCTTGGCAATGGCTAAGCTACTGTTTAACGCTTCTTTACCACCTCTTAAGATCACCGCATTGCCCGATTTTATGCATAGGCCAGCGGCATCAGCTGTGACATTAGGGCGTGCTTCATAAATCATACAGATAACACCCAAAGGCACACGAACTTTCTTTACATCAATACCGCTTGGCGGGGTGCCTAAAGTACGGCTTGCTCCTACCGGATCAGCCAACGTTATAATCTCTTTAATGCCATTAACCATGTCATCAACACGGGCATCATTTAAGGTTAAACGATCAAGCATTGCCTCATCTAAGCAGA
>JBNKXM010000594.1:0-1142 GCA_050300315.1 Thalassotalea sp.
CTTGTAACCAATGCTCTGATTACTTGTAATCTGAGATGGGCCCACCTATGCATTACTGTAATCTAAGACGAACCCACCTCTATTTATCTCAGATCCAGATCCGTGTCTCCTATTTATGCTTTTTACGTGGTGAATATCATTTGGCAGCAAAACGTTTGCAACGAGCAATTGACGAAGCATATCAGGCGGGTTGGCTGGGAGAACGTATTCAAAACGGTAGCTATCACTTAGATTTGTACTTACATACCAGTGCAGGACGTTATATTTGCGGTGAAGAAACCGCCTTGATCAATGCCTTAGAAGGTAAACGCGCTAATCCTCGTGCTAAACCTCCATTTCCACAAGTAGCGGGGTTATTTGGTAAGCCCACAATAGTTAACAATGTCGAAACCCTAAGTAACTTGCCACATATTTTAAAAAACGGCGTTAATTGGTTTAAAGAAATATCTCCTAATAGCGATCCCGGCACCAAAATTTATGGCGCATGTGGACGTGTTAAAAACCCAGGGTTATGGGAACTTCCGATGGGAGTCACTATTGGGCAAGTACTTAATGATCATGCTGGCGGTTTATGTGACGGTTTAACACTGAAAGGCTTGTTACCCGGGGGCGCATCCACTGACTTTTTATTGCCCGAACATTTAGACACGCCAATGGACTATGACTCAATCGCCAAAGCGGGCAGTCGGTTAGGCACGGGAGGATTGATTGTACTGGATGACAAAAATTGTCCAGTGGCTATGGTGCTGAACTTGCTACAGTTTTTTGCTCAAGAGTCGTGTGGTTGGTGTACGCCGTGTCGTGATGGTACGCCGTGGGCGGTAGAAATATTAACCCGTATTGAGCAAGGAAAAGGCAGTCTGGATGATATTGATGCGCTGTTAAAGCTGTGTGATTTTATGTGGATAGGTAAAACACACTGCGCATTGGCACCAGGGGCGGTTGAACCATTAAAGAGCGCATTAAAATATTTTAATGATGATTTTGTTCAGCATATCGAGCGCAAGTGCTGTCCATATCATGGAGATCATTAATATGACATTCGATTCAGAGCATAAAAATAATGTAACGGTTTATATTGATGATCAGGCTTATCAGGTGTCAGCGGATAATAATTTACTCGCTGGCGTTTTATCGCAAAA
>JBNKXM010000595.1:0-1130 GCA_050300315.1 Thalassotalea sp.
TTATGCGCCACTTGCCAATCGCTTAGGTATCGGGCAACTCAAATGGGAACTTGAAGATATTGCATTTCGTTATCTTCATCCCGATGTTTATATGAACATCGCCAAGCAATTGGATGAGAAACGTCTTGATCGTGAACAATATATGGTTGATTTTGTTGCTAATTTACAGCAACAGTTAAAAGACGCCAATATTGTTGGTCAAGTCTATGGCCGACCAAAGCATATTTACAGCATTTGGAAAAAAATGCAGCAAAAGTCGCTTGATTTTGACCAGTTATTTGACGTGCGAGCCGTGCGTATTATCGTTGATAAACTACAAGATTGTTATGGTGCGTTAGGCATTGTTCATACCAGTTGGAAACATTTAGCCAATGAGTTTGATGACTATGTTGCAACGCCAAAGGCAAACGGCTATCAGTCAATTCATACTGTTGTATTTGGCCCCGAAGGTAAAACGGTTGAAATTCAAATTAGAACGCAGCAAATGCATGAAGATGCTGAGCTTGGTGTCGCAGCACATTGGCGTTATAAAGAAGGTTCTGCTCATGGTAAAACCAGTGGTTTTGATGAAAAAATTAGTTGGCTGCGTAAAATCTTACAATGGCAAGAAGATGTTGCTGAAAGTGGTGAGATAATTGACGAACTGCGTAGTGAAGTATTTGAAGATCGCATTTATGTGTTTACCCCTAATGGCGATGTCATTGATTTACCCGCGGGGGCGACTCCGTTAGATTTCGCTTACTATATCCACTCTAACGTTGGACATTGCTGCATCGGAGCGAAAATTTTTGGTCGTATCGTGCCATTTACCCATAAATTGCAAACAGGCGATCAGGTGGAGATCTTAACCAGTAAAACGGCTAATCCTAGCCGAGACTGGTTAAACCCAAATTTAAACTATATTCATACACCGCGCGCCCGGGCAAAAGTTCAACACTTTTTTAGACAAAAAGACCGCGGTAAACATGTTGCCCAAGGTAGAGAACAATTAGAGCTGGAATTAGCGAAATTACACTTAAGCAAGGTTGATTTCGATAGCGCAGTAGAGCGTTTTAACGTTAATAACCTTGAAGATTTATATGCGGCGATTGGCTCGGGTAATGCGCGGCTTCAGCAAGTCGTTAATTATC
>JBNKXM010000596.1:0-1116 GCA_050300315.1 Thalassotalea sp.
GGATAATTCAAAAGAAAAGTTAGCAAGGCCGTTGTTCCCTAAATGGGTGCCTAATATTCCTGATAGTTCAAGCTTAGTACCGTCTCCAGCATAGTATTGACCTGTGCTTAGCTCTATGTGTTTAAGATCTGCATTGTTTTCTAAACGAAAATTAACAACACCAGCAATCGCATCAGAGCCATATTGCGCGGCAGCACCATCCCTTAGTACTTCGACACTTTTAAGGGCGATACTTGGGATAGGTTCTAAATCGACGCCATGCGCCCCAACATTTAATCCTGAGATATATTCGTAAATAACACCGCTACGATGACGTCGTTTACCGTTAACCAGAACCAACATGCTATCTGTAGGTAAACCTCTAAGATTCGGCGGTCTAACCAAAGTGCCCGCATCACTAATGGCTTCTTGTCTTGCATTATATGAGGGGATAACACTTGATAGCGTTGAGATAATATCCTGGTTACCACGGGCCTTTAAATCTTGTTGATTAATAATATCTAACGGTGCTGACGCATCACTAGGGGATCGATAGGGACGACGTGAACCGATAATTTGAATGCGCTCTGGCTTATGTTCTTTATTTGCATTTACTTCAGCGCTTTGTTCAGTATTTGTGATGGAGTTTTCTGCTGGTACTGTGTTGGATAGCATATCCGTCTTTTTTTCATCGTTCAAAATGGATGATACGGCAATCACTTGCTTTTCTGTGGCAACGGCACTAAGAGGAGTATTTAACAGCAGTTTTTCTAAGGCATCTGCCAGTGAATATGTACCGTAAAGAGGATTTGTCTTAACGACGACTGACTCGTCAAAAGGGTAGATCAACGAATAACCAGAGATATCAGCTAATTTATCTAATGCTTTACCGGCATTCATTGCCGGCAATTTGAATTGATATCTTTCAGCGGCGTGACATAACAAGGAATTACTTAACAAACATAAGCCAAATACGATATTAACCTTTATGTACTTCCGATTTTTACGTTTTTTTAGGCGATTAAACACTTAAAAGATATCTCGATGTCTGTTAGTTGGCATTGAAGCTTGCTTTACCTTAGGTAACATATTATCACCATAGCTTGCTTTATATTTCTAATCTAACTTTCAGTTTAA
>JBNKXM010000597.1:0-1103 GCA_050300315.1 Thalassotalea sp.
CGTGAATTCAAGTTGAAATTTTCATCTGTTTTTATCCAATTCACCCGACTCCACCCCAATATTCACACCCCCCCCCAGTGGATCGATTGTGTGGCAAGGTAAATCACTATCTTTTTTATTTCATTTTTCATCATATCATTTAATTTGGTTCCGTTATAGTCTTCTCATATTTAATGTTCCATTAAAATTTGGCTCCATTATAGTCTCATGTCGGCCCTAGAAACTTGATTAACAAATATTAATTAATAATTTCATATATGAAGAATATATTTTTTCTATTTTTAATTATTAGATTAGATTAAAAGTTAGCAAACAAAAAATATTTGACAATTTTCTAACTTACTTATGAATTTATATGAATTTTGGAATAATTACCAAATTATTTAAATAAAAATCAAAATAAATTCAGAATTCACAAGGGTCTCTAATCTTGCCTTAAATTTTCTTATATGCAAATAATTTGCGACTTGTTTATTATTTTCTATATATCGTGCACGTATTAATTTAATCAAAATATGTAGGAGGACGTAGAGGATGGACCGAGCATGGATGTATGATTTGGCAAGGATCGATCCCATGTATCTTGAGAACGTTTGTCAGTTTGTTGAAGAGGCAAAGAGACATACAAACAAGCAGAACAAAAATGATATATTTTGTCCTTGTGTTGACTGTGAAAAAAAATTGCGTGACTGGATTCTAAAGTAGTCCAATCACACTTGATCAAGAGAGGTTTCAAGAAAAGCTACACAATATGGACAACACATGGTGAGATAGACAATGCACTACTTGAAGTGGACAGAGGAGAGGTTAGAGATGACAATTCTCATTATCAGGATAGAGGTGTATTTGATGGAGCCGATCATGGCATTGATGATGATGATGATGATTTTGATTATGAAGAGTTATTGCGTCACGTCGAACCACAAGTGTTAAATTCTATGGGGACTGATAGAGGACTAGACAATATGGAATTATTAGAGAAATCATCAAGAGAACATTTGTACGATGAATCAAATGGTTGTAGTAAAGAGTTTACTTAGTTGCGTGTCGTGCTAGAACTTCTAAAATTGAAGGTCAGTCATACATGGTCCAACAATAGTTTC
>JBNKXM010000598.1:0-1098 GCA_050300315.1 Thalassotalea sp.
GAATACCAACGTGGCGATAAGAAAGATTTGGCCTTACTTAAACGCTTAAAAGCCGAAGGTATTCCAGTGGTTTCAGTGTTTATTAGTGGACGCCCGATGTGGGTTAACGCTGAGTTAAATGCATCGACCGCGTTTGTTGCTGCTTGGTTACCTGGCTCTGAAGGTGCTGCGGTTGCCGATGTGTTGTTTACCAAGGAAAATGGTCAAATTGATCATGACTTTAAAGGCAAGCTCTCGTTTTCTTGGCCTGCATCTGCAGAGCAAACGACGGTTAATCGTTTCGACCCACAATATCAACCGCTTTTACCATACGGATATGGGCTGACGTATAGTCAAGACAGTCAATTGTCGGACACGCTCAGCGAGCAAACTGTCGCTAGTGACGATGCACAGTCTAGCTTAGTGATTTTTGATCGGGCAGTGAAAAAGCCGTGGCAAGTTGCTATCAGCAGTGCTGCGCAACACCAGTTAATTAACTCAAATACCCAAACACTTGGTGCTATTTCTTATCGAACCTTAGATAAAAGCGTGCAAGAAGATGCGAGAACGGTAGCATTTAACGGTAGTGCTCCAGCCAGCCTGTCGATATTTGGCAGCTTTCCTGAAGATCTTCGCGCGTATTTAGAAAATAATATGGTGCTACGTTTTAATGTAAAAGTGGAGCAATACCCGAGTGACGCGTTTTATTTATCTATGCGTTGTGAGCAAGAATGTGATGCACAAATCGATATCACAGAAACATTACGCTCATTACCGTTAAATCAATGGCAGGACGTAGAAATTGACTTAGCATGCTTTGCTAAATCTGGCGCTAACTTTGCCAAGATCATGGCACCATTTAATCTGTCGACAGCAGGACAAGCGTCAGTCAGTTTTGCCGATATCTCGTTAAATCAACATCAAGCGGAACAAGTGAAAATTGCTTGTTCTGATAATCAATAGTAGGGTAGGGTCATGAAAAATACTTATCAAGCACTTGTTTTCTTTGGACTAATTGGCTCGCTCCTTACTGGTTGTGGTGGCGGTGGTGAAAGCACGCCGCCAACAGCGGTGACGACGCCAACTGATGATACAACAACGTCAACAGGCAATGACGAT
>JBNKXM010000599.1:0-1074 GCA_050300315.1 Thalassotalea sp.
AGTTTAGCTAATCGCTAAACTTCGGGAAGAAGGTTCATATGTGTTATGTTTTTTTGCACTCAAAACCCTTGGAATCAACTTTGGCAATATTATCTTTAGAGCCGCATTCAGCTATAGCCATTTCCATATGGTTATTCTCATTATAGATTTTTGCAATTGCTCCAAGCCCTACTATCACAACTAAGACAATAAAAGCTTTTTTTCAGTTAGACATAAACACTTCCTAGAATTAACTACTTTATTTCAGAAACTCTGATTTAATTGAAAACATAACAACTTATTAGTGAGACCTTGTAAGGTAGGTAACCTTGTAAGGTACAAAAAATTCAATGTAAATCATACATTAATAAAAGTACAGACGACTCACTAAAAAGTATCGAATTCACTCGGACGTACCACTTTCCTCTATTTTTCTTAAAATTACTTTCTTTTCGATATTAACAATTTATAGCATTTATCAGAATAATACGCCGTTGTGATGTTTAATTTGAAGATGAAAAGCAGCTGAACCCGAGATAAGCTTTCTATCGCTTACCCCAAGTTCATTTTAGTATTTACCTAGCGTCTAGTTTTACACATTAACATAGCACCGATAATCATTAGTAATCCCCATGACGCGCCGCCACCGCCACTAGATTTTGCTTTTGTCACAGGTGGTGTAACTACAGGCGCGGTAACACTGACTGTTGTACTTGCTTCAACCGTTTTTCCCGTGCCGTCAGTAACCGTTAATTTTACCGGATAACTACCAGCTGCGGCGTAACTATGGCTAGGATTTGCATTGCTATTAACCGCACTGTTATCACCAAAGTCCCATGCATATGTGTACGTTTCATCTCCGCCACTGACCGTTGAGGTAAAGTTCACGGTTAAGTTGCTAACACTATGAGCAATTGACGCACTTAGCGCATTTTCAATGGTTACTTGCTTAGTAAACACAAATGACTGTGACGTCGCATCGACTACTGTTAATGTTACCGTGTAACTGCCGGATTGTTGATAATCATGGGTTGGACTCATCTCACCTGAAATATCAGTGCCGTCACCAAAATCCCAACGATATGAAAAGTCACC
>JBNKXM010000600.1:0-1043 GCA_050300315.1 Thalassotalea sp.
AAAACGGTAACACATTGACCGACTGAAACAAATCAAATGAGCCGACAACCCATTGTTTGGTAATTTGATCGATAAGTAAACAAACAGCCGCTAACCACCACCATTTCAATCCCGTATCTTTAAATACATTTTTCATCTATATAAACACTCTATATCTATTTTGTACCGCATCACTAGTGCCATATTAACACAAAGTGCTTAGCCAAAACTGGATAAGCACTTTACGTAAAACAGGTTATATCTATTACCGCGATTTAATAAGACTTATTGAAATGTTAGGCAAATTGACGAACTTCACCATCACCTTCAACGTTAGTAACACAACGACCACATAAATCTTGAAAAGATTCATGCTCACCAACATCATCGGTATAGTGCCAACATCTTTCGCATTTTGTCCCTGTTGATGATTCAACCTGTAACCATAAACCTTCAATTTCAGTTGCTGTTGCATGAGCAGGTGCACTATCAACTTTTTCAACGGCGGCTTTAGAAGTAATCAAAACAAAACGTAGTTCATCAGCCAAGGCTAATAATTTATCCGCTAGGTCGCCCTGAGCATATAAAGTCACTTGAGCTTCTAATGCTTTACCGACTACTTTTTCCTTACGAGCAGCTTCCAAAACTTTATTTACTTCAGCGCGTACCAATAGAATTTCATCCCAGTACTGTGCTGTAAATTCGCTTTCTGCAGGTAATTTGACCAAACCGTCGAACCAAACGTTAGTAAAAACAAATTCGTCTCGCTCACCCGAAACGCTTTCGGGCAACGCTTGCCAAATTTCTTGAGCCGTAAACGACAATATTGGCGCCATCCAGCGGGTCATAGCTTCTGCAATCAAGTACATCGCGGTTTGACATGAACGACGCGCAATGCTATCGCCTTTCGCCGTATATTGACGATCTTTAATGATATCGAGGTAAAGGCCACCTAGCTCAGTCGTGCAGAAATTCATGATTTTGTGTACCACAACATGAAATTCATATTCATCATAAGCCGCAACAATTTCTTCTTGTAACTGTGCTGCTTTATCAACTACCCA
>JBNKXM010000601.1:0-1028 GCA_050300315.1 Thalassotalea sp.
GCTCGTAAATATAATCCCAGTGGTGTTTCAGCTCATCGTCCTTTGAAGCTTCTACAGGAACTAACTGAGTCAACTCTGGTTGCTGGGTCATGGTGTTAACGAACTGATTGCTGACCAGATAGATTGCATCAATCTCACCACTTTCGTAGTTTTGCAATAAAGCCTGTACCGGACCGATAATCTCTGTAATTTCAGGGCTATCACCCAGGTGACTCACCTCTGCGATAATCTCAGCACCCAGACGCTTGAAAAAACTCAAACCTTTACCACCGATGGTAACAGCCTGAAATTTAATACTATGCTTTTCCCAGGTTTCTAATTCATTTAATGCACGTTTAAATAAATTAATATTTAAACCACCACATAAACCACGGTCAGTAGTAATTACGATCAGGCCAACCTTTCTGATAGGTCGATCAATCAGGAATGGATGCTTATATTCAGGATGAGAGTTACCCAAATGTCCAACAACCTTCTTGATCTTTTCGGCATAAGGACGAGTAGCCAGCATGCGATCCTGCGCACGACGCATCTTACTCGCTGCCACCATCTCCATGGCTTTTGTGATCTTAGCAGTGTTTTGAACACTCTTGATCTTGGTTCTTATCTCTTTAGCACCAGCCATAACTGAATCTCGAGTTAGCCCTAGTAAACGCCGTTCGCTTTAAAATCTTCAATAGCCGCAGTAATACCCTTGACGATATCATCACTGTAATCACCAGACTCATTGATCGTATCCAGTAAGTCAGCATTATTTGATTTAACATGAGCATGTAGTGCAGCTTCAAAAGCAACAATCTTGTTTACATCCACATCATCAAGGTAGCCTTCATTAGCAGCGTATAGTGAAACAGCCATTTCTGCTACAGATAAAGGAGCATACTGCTTTTGCTTCATCAATTCTGTTACACGCTGACCACGCTCAAGCTGCCTACGAGTAGCTTCATCCAGATCAGAAGCAAACTGCGAGAACGCTGCCAGTTCGCGATACTGAGCCAGTGCAAGACGAACACCACCACCCAGTTTCT
>JBNKXM010000602.1:0-1025 GCA_050300315.1 Thalassotalea sp.
TATTACTTAGTAACGATCTTGAAACAACAGAAAATAACGTTATCAAAGCTGGTGGGCAAATCATAAAACCGACATTTTCATTTCCAGGTGGACGTCGTTTTCACTTTACTGAACCTAGCGGTAATGAATTAGCGGTATGGACACAAGTTAATGACTAACAACTGTTCACTTAACGCAATATTGATGAAAAACATATGCAATATAGAACCTAATTTTAGGCACTAAACCAACAATACTACACGATAAAATAACGGAAACACTCATGAAATTCTTACATACCATGGTTAGAGTACAAGATGTCGACCAATCACTGAACTTTTACTGTAATCAGCTGGGCTTAGTTGAAACTCGCCGTTTTGATGTGCCACAAGGTAAATTCACACTGATCTACTTAGCAACTGAGCCAGGCGCTCCTGAAGTTGAACTCACCCATAACTGGGACTCTAATGAGCAATATCAAGGCGGGCGTAATTTCGGTCACTTAGCGTTTGAAGTTGATGATATTTATGCCCTTTGTCAATCATTGCAAGATGCAGGTGTTACCATTAATCGCCCACCACGCTGTGGTCATATGGCGTTTGTTAAATCACCTGACGGCATCTCCATTGAGTTATTACAAAAAGGTGAAGCTCTGCCGCCACAAGAGCCATGGCTTAGCATGGAAAACACAGGTAGCTGGTAACCAAAGTGCTATTTGCATTGCTTATTTTAGCAATGCAAATAGATTACTAAAATCATCGCGCCAAACAACGGGCGACAATTTGCCTTCAGGCAATTCACTTAAATACACTTTCGCCGCCGCATTATCCAACATCACTTGATTATTCGTCATCCATACCCACTCAGTATCATGACCATATGCTTTATCAGACACCGTTTTAAAATAGCGTAATTCTTTGCCAGTCTGTGCTGCTAATCCTCGCATTAACGGCAATAAATTCAAATGACTATTAGAAACATGTATTGCAATCAAGCCGTCTGCAGATAAGCGTTGCCAATACAAGGCCATCGCTTCTACCGTTAAT
>JBNKXM010000603.1:0-1019 GCA_050300315.1 Thalassotalea sp.
CTAATTTAAATAAGTTAAATTAGGGGGACCAGATATGTCCAGCCTTAGGGCAGATATGTCCGACAGACACCAGATATGTCCGGTTTAGGACTGTATATGTCTGGTGAATCAGGGTTACAAGCAGTGAAAAAATAGATCGGGCACCAAGACGATTAATCTAGGGCCCGATAAGCTTACAACTAGCATGCAAAACACTATAGAGCATGTAAAAATAAGTAGAGCAACTAGATGCAACCTATTTACTAGAATCACACCTAGGTGTTGACGTTTCATATGCAGCTCCTTAAGCATATGGAATTATCAATGTAGCACTTCACCGGGAGTATTCTCCAGGTATTGTATTGATATTTTCCCAAGGGAGGAAGGATCTCTATCATGTCTAAGACTAACATAGAGAGTAACTCCAATGAGTACTACTAGGCTATACAGAGGTTACATTAACTGGGGTTAATCGACACACACACTAGTACTCCAGGTTCTACGGGTAAGCTAAGGTTCCACCTAGTCGGGAGACTCGAGAAGAGGGTCAACTCCTAAGGATCTATTCTAGTCCTATCTATCACAGCATGTTACCCAGGATTCCAAATCACCTGCTATGCTGCCTACTCTGCTTCACGACCCTAGTGACTTATTAACTGAATCACAGCAACAAATCCACACAAGGGGATACAGCAATCCAGGTTTGGCCGGCTTGCCACGACCTCGGCGTGGTGGATTACAAAGCCCTAATAGGACTATCACTCCTGTGGGTACCACACTTCTATGCAAGGCGTGGAACTTCACTAAAGGATTTAAAACCAGACAACACGTCCGTGAATAAAGCCAAATGCTTCCCCATCAGCCGATAAAATACAAGGAAACACACCAACGTCGGTAAAACACTTGAGCTACGAGGAGCTAGAGTAATCTACCGAGTCAGATAGATAACCCACAGAGCAATAACAACAAACAAGAGGGACCAAGTGATAGTAACTATGCACGCATCTAAGCTCAAGACAAATCAAGAACATAACATATAA
>JBNKXM010000604.1:0-984 GCA_050300315.1 Thalassotalea sp.
AGTCGCTAATCCTGTTGGTGCGAATGGTGTTTATTTAGACGACACGCCATTGTTTGCTGGTGAGCATGTTTTTAAAGCAAACACGAGTGTTGTTGACGTGTTAAATGAACGCGGTGCGTTATTACATCATCACGCCTATGAGCATTCATATCCTCATTGCTGGCGTCATAAAACGCCTATTATTTTTCGTGCGACGCCGCAGTGGTTTATCAGCATGGATAAACAAGGATTGCGTGATGCATCATTGGCGGAAATTAAAAATACCAAGTGGATCCCTGATTGGGGACAAAGCCGAATTGAATCAATGGTTGAAGGACGCCCAGACTGGTGTATTTCTCGACAACGCACTTGGGGAGTACCCATTGCCTTATTCATTCATCAAGATACCGGCGCTTTGCATCCGCGCAGTATCGAATTGATTGAAGAAGTGGCGAAGCGTGTTGAGAAAGAAGGTATTCAAGCGTGGTTTGATCTTGAAGCTCACGAGTTAATTGGTGATGATGCCAAAGAATACATTAAAGTACCTGATACACTTGATGTTTGGTTTGACTCAGGAACAACGCATTATTCCGTGGTTAATGCCCGGGAAGAATTTGATGGTATTGCTGATCTTTATTTAGAAGGTTCGGACCAACATCGTGGTTGGTTTATGTCTTCGATGATGTCATCAGTAGCCATGAACGGTAAAGCGCCTTATAAGCAAGTGCTAACACATGGATTTACCGTTGACGTTAACGGTCACAAAATGTCCAAGTCATTAGGCAATGTGATTACTCCTGCGCAAATTACCAATAAATTAGGGGCTGATATTTTACGTTTGTGGGTAGCCTCGGTTAACTATACTCAAGAAATTACTGTATCAGATGAAATATTTAAACGTCAGGCTGACGCTTATCGTCGTATCCGTAATACTTCACGCTTCTTGTTAGCAAACATTAACGGCTTCGAACCTAAATTGCATTCTGTTGATTTTGACGACATGGT
>JBNKXM010000605.1:0-978 GCA_050300315.1 Thalassotalea sp.
AGGCACTATAGGTTTGGTTAGCACTTCATTCATACCGCAGTTTAAGCATTTTTCTCGATCTTCTTCCATGGCGTTAGCTGTGAGTGCAATAATGACAATGTTTTTATTGTTTGCTCCCGCGTTACCGTTTCTGATCTCTTTTGTTGTTTGGTAACCATCCATCACAGGCATTAAACAATCCATTAAGATAAGATCAAATGATTTTCCTTTCTTATTAAGTAGTTTTAGCGCTTCTACACCATTTTCTGCAACTAACGTACGTAAACCTAGCTGATTAAGAACACCTAAAGCAACCATCTGATTGACTCGGTTATCTTCAACGAGCAATAAAGATTTACCAACAAGCTGCGAATGAGCCAACGATTTTTTAATGCCGTGCGTAATGTCGGTAAATTGAGAAATGTTTGGCGTAACTAACAACTTTTCAATCAATAAATTAAATTGATGGGTTAATATTGGCTTATATAGAATAAAGTCAATGCCAGCACGGTTTATTTCTTGGCTATCATGCGGACGATCTAGGTAGGCTAAAAGGATAAAGCGTGAATGTGAATCTTCTTGCTGATTAATTTGCGACATAAAAAGCTCAACATCATCGGTAAACACTTTTTCACTTATAAAGACAAAATCTATATGTGTTTTGGTGTTATTAAAAATATTGATTGCTTCTTGCTCTGTACGAGCGATGAACACTTTGGCCTTCATTGCTTCTAGTTGCTGATGAAATAGTGATAAAAAGTTGTCATTACTATCAGCAATTAAAATCGTTTTATTAGTCAAATCATAAGCTGAAATAGCTTGGGCAGGCTGCATTTCTACTATATTTGGAATGGTGAAGTTAATACTACAGCCTTGAGGTTTTTCAGCTGCTGTACTTATAGTGCCACTAAATAGTTCACAGATATTCTTGCTAATAGATAAACCAAGATCTGCACCATGATATCGACTAATTTTACTGCTATCGACTAAATGAACTGT
>JBNKXM010000606.1:0-937 GCA_050300315.1 Thalassotalea sp.
ATATGATCATATCACCTTGAAAAAATGGAATTCTTAATATTTCTTTGTGGCTTGAAACTCTATGTCCTTCCAATTCATACACCTTTAGACTTAATTCGATGATTAGGAATAAGAAAATGATATTCAAGGAATTTGACTCAAGAGTAAGGATATAATGGACTTGAGAAACATCTCTTCACTAATGGCTAGCCAACAAGCAATCAAAGTGAACAATAGCCATGAGTGAATTGGCATGGTCACAAAGACCAAGAAACTCCAAATATTTTGAAAACCACACAAGATAATAATTCTAGAAATATTTTCAAAAGCAATTACACTAGAGCACTCAGAAGTTTTCAACTTTTAAGTAGTGTCCTTTAGCATATTTGATTTATACTGTATTTTAAAAGAAAGTTATCTTGACGTAACAAATGTCAAGTTTCATTGATTAAGGTATAAAGCAAATATCTAAGATCTTCCACAAGATAAGTAACAAATGCTTATCATAACTTGAGCAAGTTGAAAACTCACAACACACTAGCTATGCAAAGGCCTAAATTCACACTATGATTAAATGCATTTAATAAAAATCAAAACGAAACATACCTTTGACATAGATATAATTTTCTTCATTCGGGTGAAGAGAAATCAACTTACTTGTGCCATTTATCAAATTATGTATTGCTCTTAATTTGGATAGACAAATTTGGATCACCATGAATTCTTGTTTTTCAATATAATTCAAACCTTGTTCCTAGAGTTACTTTCACTTAAACAAATTTGTTAGTCCCAAGAACCAAGGTTATGGAGTTGACTCCCCCCGGACACATGCCAAGCTTTGAATTGTTTTTTATAGGCATGAGTATTCAATGAAAAATATGGTGGAGTCCAAGTCATAACTTGGTCATAAGAATAATGTAAGTGAGAGCATTATTAGGAAATAAATGAGATATAGACT
>JBNKXM010000607.1:0-949 GCA_050300315.1 Thalassotalea sp.
TCAAGCAACGCGGTGATCCTTCTATTGTATTTTACCGTCAAAATAGTACGTTATTAGTCACTAATTTACATCACTGACTAGGACAAATTTCTGTATTTTCTATCAAATAACAAACGATAATAATTATCATTTACATAAAAATAAAATCACATTATAGTCTGATCACCTGCAATATGACTATGTGAGAAAAATCATGAATAACGACGAGCAAGATCAACACCACGACAATCTAGCGCAAGTTGGCATTTCTAAAACTCTACTCTCTCAGCTTTTATCGATGGGACTGTTACACTGTGATGACTGTCGCTGCCTTAATCGCGTAGCAAAAGATGTTATCTGGCAAACCTTACTCAACAATAGCGTAAAATGGGAGTGTTAACGTTAGGCCCTATCATACTGGTAATTAACCACTTTGCTGTTGCAATTTGTTAATGGCTGAGATCAGCGCCTGAGCTAGCTGCTTTTTACCGCTATATCCATGCTGCTGACATAAGCTAGCACTTGGTAGTTTTTGTAAAATTCGTTGAACCGCTAACAGTAATGCTGGTGTGTTTTTTTCCTGTGTTGCAATAATATTGACTAGCCATAAATGCAAACTATACACACAGCTATCAAATTGACGTTGTTTGGCGACATAATGAGCAACCACTTGTTTATCTAATTCCGTCACTTTTGGCAAATATTGCCTTGGCCAAGCACGAATGATCTCAACAACAACGTCGGCATGAACACTTTGATATTGCTCGGTCAATAAATACAATAACTGTTGATAAAAGCGCTGTTCCCCTTGAGCAACAAGTAACCTTCCCTGTGTTGAAATCGGTTTTAGCATCAACGCAGAATGTTCTCCACTGGCATTATCTTGCGTAAACCCGAGACGTAACACCTTAAATGCACTGTTTTGCCAAAAACGTAATAACTGCGCGGTTGCCCCAAAACTTGTTCCTAA
>JBNKXM010000608.1:0-915 GCA_050300315.1 Thalassotalea sp.
TATTGGCATGTCTTTATGAAACCCATGCATACCTACATTGCTCTTGAATATAGATTCCAGCTTCATGACTTTGGGCAAAATATTTATTAGGGATAGTCTTGCCTAGATGTTGATGGTGTGATATAACTGAATTGCTTGCCATAAGGTCATCATGCTTGTGTAGCTATTCACATGTTGGGCCTACCTATCTCCTAATCTCAAGCTTACCTATAGACCACCCAAAGCCAAATATCTAGAATAGGTATGCTTTACCATGCGTACACCTTTGTTGAGTTTTTGCAAATGTTGATTCTCTAAAGTTTGTGGCAAAATCCTAGTTGAATTTTCCTTCATTCAACTTTGCTTTCTATCCTTCATACGCTCGTGCTTGGTAATGCCCTATTCTAATTGAAGAAGGCATAATCCACCAAGCATTTCACAAACTCCATATCAAACCCTTATCATTCCTTGTTCTCTTAGAAAATTCCAATGAGTGGAATCTCTCCCCAGCAAAAAGAAGGATCCTCGATAAAAGAAGAAGAAGAAAAAGAAAAAGGAGCAAGGATTGAAAAGCAAAAGAGGTGAAACCTCATTTGAAAAGCTCCATGTTTCAAAAGGAGAAAAGAAAAAAAGAGAGGATGAAATTTACAAGCTGCTGGGAGAGATTCTATCAAAAGAAAGAAAGAAAGGAGATCACAATTTCCTATAGTGCAAAATTCGATGTGTAGCATCATCCATACCCACACATCATTTGCATTTCCACTACCTACTATTCCTTGACTTTTCCCTTCCTTACCCCCATTCACTACATCATTCTCCATCAACCATGATTATTTGCCAAACAAACTCTTTAGAATTTTCCTTTGCTTTTACAATATACAAGGTGTAGCATAGGTACCTCTTGAGAGTGAACCACCACAAAAATATTAGCCGAGA
>JBNKXM010000609.1:0-897 GCA_050300315.1 Thalassotalea sp.
CCACGGACTGAATCGGGATGGCAGCGTGAAAACCAGGGCGGAGTTCCTGTTGCACGATGGAAGACTTCGATCGAATCAGCCAGCGAAAACGACTAGAACGGAGAACCACCACCGATTGCCGCTCTCAGATCTGAGGTATTTTTACTACCGTAAGATAAAGAAACAAAACCATCAAAATCTTGTGATGGTCTAACTGAATCAAATTTGATCAAACCCGCTGGGGTATTACGACCAAACAGTGTCCCTTGAGGTCCACGTAATGCTTCGACACGCGCAACATCAAAGACAGGAAAACCTTTTAAAATAGGGTTTTCTTGCACCACTTCATCAACAACCAAAGAAACAGGTTGAGAGGCATTCAAGTCAAAATCTGAATTACCTAAACCACGCATATAAAATCTTGGAAACGTGCGGCCAAAAGAAGATTCAACCGACAAACTTGGAATACGCGCATTCATAAAACGAATATCCATCGCTGCAGAACTATACGCGTCTAAGTTATCACCTTGCAGTGCAGACACCGCAACAGGTACCTCTTGCACATTTTCAACTCGTTTACGAGCCGTTACTTCAATGACTTCGAGCCCTGGCTCTTTGTCCGCTTTTTTTTCTGCTGCAAATGACGTAGTTGAATAGCCAAATGCAGTCGCCATTAATGCAACCTGCACGCTAGTTGCGAGTGCAGTTCGTCCAAACATTTTCATTTAGTTCTCTCCCAAGGACTTAAAATATAAATATTATTAATTAGTTACCTTTTTATAATCGGCATTTATTATAGCTCAATGTAGATAAAATACCTTATTTAAAGGCTAATTTATCAAAGAAGCTCGTACCGTAATCTAATTTTTCGAGCTTAAATAATTCAGCAATGGTTTGCCCTAAGTCGGCAAATGTTGT
>JBNKXM010000610.1:0-871 GCA_050300315.1 Thalassotalea sp.
GAGTGGGCCTCGTGGGCCAGATTGGTGGTGGCCTTGGGCCAGCTCCAGTCAAGGTGGCCTCGGGCCAGATTTGGTGAGCTGGGCCGCACTGAGTAGTGGGCCTGGCCCAGTTAAGACTTTCCAATGTTCCAATTCTTTTCTAAAAACATGGTTGCTCTGATTTGGAAGAATATCAAATCAGTCCTTCTTTACCTCTTAAAATTTTGATACTTTGCATTTTGGAAGATAACTTCAAAAGGAACAACTTTCCTTTTGGGAAGGATTTCAAATCCCCAACAGAATTCGAAAGAAAAATTCAGGAATTAATCCACATTTGAATTTGGTTTGAATTTTAAAGGGGTTCAAACCTTTGAGGAAAATTTCCACAAATTCACCAAAATTCTTTCTCAGCATGATCTTCAATACTGTGAATTTAGATTGACTCACTTGTATTCAAAAATTTGAAGTTCCTTTACAAGTGGTAAATAGGACTTAAATAGGAAAATTCAAAAAGAGTTCAAATTTGAATTTGAAACCCATTTTAACTAGATTTCTACTGCAACAAACACTGTAGAAACACTAAGCTACTGTAGATGTATTACAGCTACTATAGTAACACCAGGGGTGTTACAACCCTCCCCCCTTAAAGAAATCTCGTCCCGAGATTACGAAGGAGGACAGTTCCTAGGAAACAAGGAACGGTCAGGGGGGCCACTTCTTTGATCTCAGCGAAATGAAGGGTGGCATGATCACTTTCTTAATTCCAGGGTCGGGATCGTGCCTACTATCAGCGAGAACTTGCAGACAGAACCAATCTTCAGGGTGGGGTCGGCTTCGACACCACTGCTCGGTAAAAAGGATGAAGGAAACATTTGAAATCCCTTGTGACACC
>JBNKXM010000611.1:0-840 GCA_050300315.1 Thalassotalea sp.
GTCATGCAGGTTGTTCTATCTATGAAGATATCTATTATTCTATTATTTACTTACAATCTTATATGTTTAAAATGTTGCTTAATCAACTGTTATTTAATTAACTTGTTAAAACAATTTGCTTGTTGTGCTTTTTCATAAACCTCATGTGCTTTATTTTCCCCCTTTTAGGTACTTGAGCATGAAGACCATGAGTGTGGGATGGGATTAGAGACACGTGTGCACTGTCTTAATTGAGTTACTTGGCAAACACGTGTTGTAATAATAATAATAGTTACTTTCAGAGTTTCGTTGTACTTGTTTGGTTTAAATTAAATGTTGGTAGTTGCTTTCGCTTATTCTGCTCATTTGGGTTTATGCCTATATTTCTATTGCCTTTGTTTTATTATTGTCTTGTAGCGTGGTAACGCCTCCCAACCTATTGTTGTTGTTGTTGGGGGTGTTACAGTTGGTAATCAGAGCCTAGGTTTTTAGGTTCTTGGCAATGCTTGTTATACTAAAATGTGACTCACTAAAAACAACTTGACACACATGCACATATAGGATGGGTTGGGTTTGCTTATTGTGCATACCTTTGATGTTGAAGCATACGTTGGTCTAATATCATTGTGTGTTTAATAACTATTGCATGGGACTGTATTCTATATTACTCTGCTATCCTGGTACATTATGATATAACTATGAGCTGTGTATTACTGAAGTTATTCATTTGCTCTCTTATGCTTATGCTTGTTGTGGGCTTTTTGGTCGTGCTATTCGATTAAGAGTACATCATTAAGGTGTTGTAGTTATGTTTTAGTTGTGTGACATTGTAGATAAGAGGTTTTATAGTCCTTGTGGCAT
>JBNKXM010000612.1:0-826 GCA_050300315.1 Thalassotalea sp.
TATGAATTTGTAACTATTTGTTTTTTTAATAGAAATTATTTTTTCGATACTATTTAATAGGGTAAGAAAAATTATTGATAAAAAACTCTCACTTTGTTTACGGAAGAACAATAAATAATTCAGTACAAAGAAGAACTTTTATTTTATTAAATCAACTGTTTGGCTAAATCGATGTCAGCGATTTTAACTAGTGACATGTCGACTCCTCATATTTGAAGCCTATTAACGACTTCACTATGCATATTCATTAGAGAAAAATGCCAAATGGGGAACCCATATCATGCGTTATGGTTCAAATCGTAGAACTAAGTTAATCAGAACATTTAAAAGGAGTTTTTGTGAAAAAGTTAATTATGTGGCTTTGCGTAGCTATACTTTCTGGCTGCTCCCAATCAAATGAAGATATAGTAGTCGCTCACAAATACTGGGAGGCTCAAAAAAATAATAATTTAAATGAACTAGAGACATTATTAGCAGTTCCCGAAGAAATCGAAACATTTAAGCATATGAAATTTATAGGAGATAGTTTTTCTACATCCCAAGGTAGTAATGGAGATGTTTTAGTGCGTATTAAACGTTTTTGTTATCCTGACTTAATAGTTAAAACTCACGTGGTCGACGTAAATGGTGTAAAGAAAGTTGATTCGAAAGCTACAATTAAAAACCTATTTAAGGTAGCAAGAGAGAATAGTAAACCCGTTAAAAAATATTGCTATGACTTTAACAATGGCGAGTTATCAGGAAAAATTAACGGGAAAACATGGACGGTTAAAAAAGTGGACGTTAGAGTTATTGATTGGGGGGGTAAGAAAAAAGCTAGGATAGC
>JBNKXM010000613.1:0-811 GCA_050300315.1 Thalassotalea sp.
TGTTTATCGGTAAAATTCGTGAGTCATTATCTAACGTTGCTCATCAAGCGAACGATGTGTTCAATTACGCAAAAGACTTAGAATCGGCAAGTGATAAAAGCACTAATTTCATTCAACAACAAAGCGACAACACCACCCAAGTAGCCGCAGCAATGGAACAAATGACGGCAAACATCAGAGAAGTTACCCATAATGCAGAATCAGCTGAAGCTGCGGCAAAAGAGGCTCAGCAAAACACTATCAATGGTAAACAAGTGTTGTCTAACACAATTGCAGATGTTGAAAATCTTTCGAGTGCGATTGATACGGTAAGCGATGTAATTAATGAATTAGCACAAGAGAGCCAAAATATTGGTGCGGTACTCGATGTTATTCGTGGAATTGCGGAGCAAACTAATTTACTCGCGTTAAATGCCGCCATTGAAGCGGCGCGAGCTGGTGAGCATGGACGAGGCTTTGCTGTTGTAGCGGAAGAAGTAAGAAATTTATCATCTCGTACCCAAGATTCAGCCAAAGAGATCCATGACAGATTAACGACCATGCTGGCAACCATAGATGAATGGGTACAGTTAATGGCGAAAAATAAAGATGATGCAGAGTTTTGCGTAAAAACTGCCGAAGCGTCAAATGAAAAAATTGAGCGAGTAGTACAAAGTGTGCAAAGTGTCACTGACTCAGCGAATCAAATAGCAACGGCTGCTGAACAGCAAAGCGCCGTATCTAACGAAATTAACAATCATATTAATGAAGTCTTGCAAGCGTTAACAAAAACTTGGTCTCAAACAGATATTGTTGCAGAGCAAATGGCGTC
>JBNKXM010000614.1:0-809 GCA_050300315.1 Thalassotalea sp.
GTGGCCAAATGGGCTTGGCCCGTTCCAACAATACTTTATTTATTTATTATTCAAAATTAATTCAAAATTCAATTCAAATTTAGTTTAAACTTCTAAAATTTGTAGGGAATTGAATAAACTCGATAAAATTTTAATTTCAATTCTATAATTTGAATTCAAACTTAATTAATTAAATAAAATTATGAATTAATTTTAGTTAATCATTAATTATTGTTTAATTGCTAATCCTTATCAATTAATTATTAATCCATAATTAATTATCCCTAATCCCAAAAATTATGGTTAATTACCCAAAATTATTACTAAGCTATTCAAACTTAGAAAACTTGTTAGAACCCATTGTTCATGAGTTATGACCATGGAAATTCCATTTTTGCCCTTGTTAAGTAGAACCTTATGCAATTAAGGTTTATTTTTTTGAAATTTAACAAGATTTCACCATGAACACTTAGTACCCATCCTAAAGCAATAGATCACCTCATGGTTGGTCATGAATGGTATCAGGAAGTCAAAACCCTTAAACTATGTTCTTAAGTATAGTTAGCTAATAGGAGTTAAGGAAGGAAATGGTAACTATAAGTCTTTAATCAACATCAAAGTAACTGTCATGCATCATACCGCATAGGTACTGACCCCGCTGATTTGGAGAACACACCAAGCTTCGACGAAGCTAATTTTTCTTCTTCTCTAGACCAAGGCAAGCACCTTGCTTCCTCCTTGAATAGGATTTTGCTTTATAATATTATATTATGCCATGATTTTGCACTTACGTATAGGAGTTTAATGAAACCCTAGTTGCACTAAGAATA
>JBNKXM010000615.1:0-800 GCA_050300315.1 Thalassotalea sp.
GAAGGATTAGGCATCAGTGCTTGCCTTGCTCAACATAAAGGTTAGCTTCTTCAAAGCTTCATGAAGGTTGTCCCCCAACAGCTCCTTGTTCGAGCTCGGCGTTAGGTCCTATACAGTATTACATGAAAGGATATTAGTGATAAATGACAAGGATGAGTGGAAACAGATTAACGATGGCTCACTAGCTTTTATGTTGATTAAAGAAGTAAATTAGACAATTTCCTTCATTAACTCCTATAACTTAACCAAAACACTTACAAGGACTTAAGGGGTGGTGAACCACGCTAATCAGCACTTACAACACGGTCGTAAGGTGTTCACGTGGCCAGCAAAGCCAAAGGCCCAAAACATGGCAATGGTGCCATGACAAGCTCACTAATCCAAGAATAATTAAAGCCTCAACTTCATCCATATGGAAAGGAGACAATAACCCTAGCAAAATGCCATGACCAGGAGCTACAAGGGTTTGCCATGGGAGGGAAAACCTACTAGAATTTAGGAACAAAATTTCATAATTTTAGGAGTTATACAAAATTTTATATGAATTTATATTGATTTAAACTAGCTCTAGTTAGATTAATTTTTTAAAGGACCACCTGAAGCAAGATAAAATTATTTTATATTTTTATACTCTAGAACAGATCAAGATCGACACAAGAAAATTTATTTCATTTTTTTGACTTGAATTCAAATCTATACAAATTTTTGAACTTGCAAGAATTTGAATATATTCAGAAAAATAGAAAAAGAATTTAAAGGCCAATGGGCCGACTTCAGTGCGCGGCCCAGTGGCACAGTAA
>JBNKXM010000616.1:0-772 GCA_050300315.1 Thalassotalea sp.
TTGTGTTCTCGCTTCACCGTGAATTGCTCAAGTTGATCCTGGCGACGAACCCCTCCCTGAGGTCGTTCTGTCACATTAGGCTTTTATAATTGATTGTTGCATTCATGATGCCTTGCATTTATTTTTGTTTTGATGTGTGATCTAGGATTAGGCTCCGAATAGAATTCATTTGAATTCAATTAAATTTCATTTAAATATTAAATTCTGGACATTAGAAACAATTTTCTATATTCCCTTAGCTCTTTTGGTTAAATTCCCTACAATTAGTCTATATTTTATTTTATTTTTCATCTCGTCTTCTCCTTCCACAAGGACCTAGCGCTGCAACCCATTTTTCCCAATGCACCGGCCCAGTCGCACCACAGCTTTGCCCCTATCTTTTTATACAATTCCTTTTAAACGTAATCTTTTCTTCAAGGAAAATAATTCTAAAATCTTTTCTGAAACTCTTTTTTTACAAAATAGTTTCTAACTATTTATTTAATTATTTTGACCGAGTCTTCGGTACAAAAATAATTCTTTTCATTCCATGAATTTTGTATATTTTACATCTTAGTCTATTTGTTTTAATTTAATTAAAGATAAACCCCTATTTATTTATTTATAATTAGACATATAACTTTTCTGTACAAAAATAATTTTTAACCAACTTCATAAATTATCTTTTATTTTTCTCCCCGAAAATTTTCAAGTTTGGAAAATTTTCCATATTTTTTCTTTTTTTCCTCTTTTCTTTTCCTTCCTTTTCTTTTTCTCTCTTCTTTCCTTCTTC
>JBNKXM010000617.1:0-788 GCA_050300315.1 Thalassotalea sp.
AAACTTGTAGAAAGTTCAGAAAACTACAAAGTAAATTTTGTGTGAATCCTCTTGAGTAGATATATGCAGTAGGCTTGACCAAATCTATATTTGTGTATTATTGCACTAAATAAAATTCCTAGAACTTAAATATTTAAGTAATTAATTACAAAAATTCATGTATGTTCATACATTGAATATTGGCATGCATATTCATATAATATCCTTTGCTTGTATACAATATATAATATTTATTTTTGAATAATGTCTTACAAAAGACTAAATCAATCACTCTTGAAAACACAGCAGCAGAAAGACACCATAACTCCACATACAATCAACCGGGGGTAATCGCTCGCCTAGAACTCCTCAGCAAAGTACTCTAATTCTTCTTTAGCTTCTGAGCGGCAGTTTTGCCAGGTTGAGTATATTTATGGTTGATACTTAGTAAGCGCAGGAAAATAAATGATATGCAGGCCATAATAACAAGGATAAAGTTGTAGTAAGGCTATATGCAGAAAAGCACATACACTTGACTTACAGATTATTAGCACATATTTACTATGTTAAAATATAAGCTTGAACTACCCAATTAAGTTGAATAAATTATAACAAAGTATGATCCAAAAAGGGGTCACTATGGATCACACCAATCCACATGATCTATACCAAAACCATTCCAACCATCCCACACCATACCATCTAGTCAAAAGAGGATCCCAGACCGCTTGTAACCGTAAGCACGACTATCATGATAGTTGTACACTTTGCAAAGGTTAGCGCCCTATACCCATGAGTAGTAATTTCAT
>JBNKXM010000618.1:0-782 GCA_050300315.1 Thalassotalea sp.
TGAGCGGCGCGGCAAAACGAATGTGCAGGGCCAGGAAATACCCGCCCGGGGTGATTTCCCCCAATTCTTCAAGTAGTTCGTCTATCGCCTGATTCCGCCCCATGGTTATAGGTAAGGATCCCTGCAGCACACACACAACCCAAAATTGATGGTAGGAGGCAAATAATCGCCCACTACGCGACGTCACGCTCACCCTGATGCCGGGTATTCAATGTTAGCCGTGCCTTTGGCACCGCTAACACCCTCAAGATACCTAAGATTTGCTGAAAGAATATGCGCCAAGTCAACGCATGAATGGGCCAGAACTGTCGTGGAAACACCAGTCAGCCGAATCGCTATCCGAAAGGATGCAGAATCGTTGCCGAAATGCCGAAGGGGGATCTGATGTCGGGGAGATGGTGCCGCAGGGGAGGATTGAACTCCCGACCTCACCCTTACCAAGGGTGCGCTCTACCACTGAGCTACTGCGGCGTGCCGTGGGCGGCTGATTAGACGGTATTGAAACCCGGCGCAAGGACATTTTCGAAGAAAAATCGGCCAAAGGATGTCGGCGGCAGATCGCCCGGATTTTTACGGGCGCTGGACGCTTTTCCCCCCCTGCGCTAGAGAGATCGGCATGAGTGAAAAGCCTGACAAAAACGCCGAAAAGAAAAAGCCCTCATCGCGTGACGAGCGGCTGAAAGCGGCGTTGAAAGCCAATATGGGGCGGCGCAAGGCGCAGGCCCGGGCGCGGGCGGACGAGCAGGCAGAAACAGAGAAAGAATAGCGGGGCAGTATGGATT
>JBNKXM010000619.1:0-782 GCA_050300315.1 Thalassotalea sp.
GATGCATAATCGTTTGCGTATGGTGGTTGCCAGTTTTTTAACCAAGCATTTATTAATTGATTGGCGTTGGGGCGAACGATTTTTTATGGAACATTTAATCGATGGTGATCTAGCGGCAAATAATGGCGGCTGGCAATGGGCAGCAAGCACAGGTTGTGATGCACAACCTTACTTTAGAATATTTAATCCGATCCGCCAAAGTGAACGATTTGATAGTAACGGCAGTTTTATTCGTCGCTATCTGCCTGAGCTTGCCAATGTGCCGGATAAAGCCATTCACTTTCCTCACGAATATTTACGTGGCACTGCGCATCAATATTGGCCGCCAATTGTTGAACATTCATCGGCCAGACTAAAAGCAATAGCGTTTTTTAAATAGCTATCTTTTAAGTAACTATCTTTTAAATCATTACTTTTAAACAACTATCAGCGTTTTGAGCGTTTTTGCCACGCTTTTGACACTGAATATCGCCAAAGTGCTTGAATACTAAAATAACCAAGCAGAGAAAACAGCACCGCTAGTACAGCACAACCTAATAAAAATGAAGGTCCTATCGTTGATAAGCTGTCAACGACCCATTGCCAATTGGCTTCAAAGGCAAATTCTTTCTCTGGCATCCCTAGAATCCAGGTGCCTACTAAATAGCAAAAATAAAAAATAGCTGGCATGGTTAACGGATTAGTGAGCCATACTAATGCCACTGACAGAGGTAAGTTAGCATGTACTATAATAGCTACACCTGCTGCCAAAATCATTTGAAACGGTACCGGAACAAATGCAA
>JBNKXM010000620.1:0-779 GCA_050300315.1 Thalassotalea sp.
TATGGTATTAGGTTTTCACTGAAACACAAGTATAAATTATAGTCGCTGGAATAGATCTATAGCATTTTTGCTATAATCAACGCTAGCGCTAAATCTAAGCGATTATTTTGCATTAAACGCTTTCTTGAGCCTGTTTGCGGTAATTAATTGATATGCCTAAATGCCACTGCTACACTAAAATCAATCCCCACTAAATTTAACATTAACTCCATGATTCGATTATTGTTATTTTTCTTCCTTTTTTCTTGCCACGCTATGGCAACACCTTCAATAAAGTTTGTCTTTACTTACGAAGGAAAAAGGTTTGAACATATTATTGATATATTCAGTAAACAAGAGAATATTGAAATCGAACGGATATGGGCAAATCAAGGTGATCTTAAAGTCAATTTACTTGAATATATTGAAACGGGGAATGCCCCTGATGTCGTACTTATCCCTGCGGATCATATAGGCTTGTACCAATTAATGCATTATAGTGCGATACCAGCGTCGCTTCAGTCAGATCAAATAGAAGATAAGTTATGGCAAAGTGTTGTTAGCGATGGAAAAACATACGGCATTCCTATCATTCAAGGTAATCAGTTAGTTTTATATTTCAATAAAAAGTATATCGATAATCCAGCTAGTACGTGGGAAGAAATTGCACAGCAAAATGCGGCGTTTATTGCTAAACAACCACCATCTTCAACGGCTAAGTTTATCGCGTGGAATTACCAAGAAATGTATTGGTTATCTCCTTTTGTTAACGGATTTGGAGGCAATCCTATAACTAATGG
>JBNKXM010000621.1:0-775 GCA_050300315.1 Thalassotalea sp.
CAACGCGGATATGTAAGGTCTTTAATCCACGAAGAATAAGCCAGGCATCATGAGGGCTAATTGTTCCGCCGATATCTTTTAACGCAGTTAATTTGATATGTTCGATCATTTCTTTGGTGCCACAAATAATGCCTGCAACTACATCACCATGACCATTGAGATATTTGGTAGCGCTGTGAATAATAATATCAGCGCCAAACTTAGCAGGTTGCTGTAATACCGGCGTCATAAAGGTATTATCGACCACAGAAATAAGTTTGTGTTGTTTGCAGATAGCTAAAATTTCAGCAAGATCTAATACTTCCATATTAGGGTTAATAGGCGTTTCCAAAAATAGCATTTTGGTGTTTTCTTTGATTGCTGACACGATATTTTCAGGTGTCGACATATCGACAAAACTTACTTCAATACCGAATTTTGTTAACATATGGCTGATCAAAGCAAAGGTACAGCCATAGACGGCTTTTGACGAAATAATGTGATCGCCCGCCGATAAGTTTGCTAACAATGCGCCGGATACCGCTGCCATGCCTGTTGCAGTTGCCGCGGCATCTTCCATGCCTTCCATTGCGGCGACGCGCATTTCAAGTTGACGAGTGGTAGGATTTCCTAAGCGAGTATAAATGTAGCCTTCAGATTCACCAGCAAAGCGCTGTGCGCCTTGCTCTGCGCTATCAAAGATAAAAGTTGATGTTTGATATAATGGGGTGGCTAACGAACCAAACTGTTTGTCGTTAATTCGGCCTGAATGAATTGCTTGTGTTTCTATAAACTT
>JBNKXM010000622.1:0-771 GCA_050300315.1 Thalassotalea sp.
AAAATCAGTTCCCAAAAGGGCTACTTAGCTGCCTAGATAAGCTGAATCGCTTTTTGTATGCGCCCTATTCACCGCTCAACTGGTTCACCAAACGTCGTCATATGAAAATTGATGTCCGTAAACCACTAGCTAATCAATCGACTGAACTATATAACGCTAGCGGTATAGGTTTAATTACGCTGACAAAAGATGACACTCTGGTGAATGCATCGATATTAACCGTTGACGGTGAGATCATTGATTTTCAACAGGCAAAAGAAAAGCAGGCATAAGCCTGCTTTGATAAGTACATGAGTCACTTGCGAGATTAACTTTTTTGCTGCTTGATCCAGTCTTTGGTTAATTCTTCTAACAAGGCCATAGGTAAGCTACCATTTTTCAAGATCTGATCATGGAACTGACGAACATCAAATTTTTCACCAAGCTCCTGCTCAGCCAGCGTTCTCAGTTGGCGGATCTTAATTTCACCAATTTTGTACGCTAACGCTTGACCAGGCCAGCTAATGTAACGGTCAATTTGTCCTTCAACGTCTGCCATACTCAAGGCGGTATTTTCTGCTAAATAGTCAATCGCTTGTTGGCGAGACCAGCCCTTAGCATGCATACCTGTATCAACCACTAAACGAGCTGCACGCCACATTTCATAGGTCAAACGACCAAAGTCACTGTATGGGTCTTGATAAAAACCCGCTTCGATACCTAAAAACTCTGAATATAAGCCCCAACCCTCACCAAATGCCGATAAATAAGCATTACGGCGATAACTTGGCA
>JBNKXM010000623.1:0-760 GCA_050300315.1 Thalassotalea sp.
ACTTAACACAATTTTTTGACAACACTAAAAGCTTAATGAAGCTTGCTTACCCGATACTGATCGCCCAGCTGATCCAAAACTTGATGGGCTTTTCCGATACGGTTATGGCAGGTCAAGTTAGTGCTACTGACATGGCAGCGGTCGCTGTTGCCAGTAGTGTGTGGCTACCTCTAATATTAACCATTTACGGTTTGATTATGGCGCTTGCTGCTATAGTCTCGCAGTTCGCTGGTGCCAAGGAGCATGACAAAGTTGCAAAAGCAACGTACCAAACGGGTTGGATTGCATTATTTTTAGGCATCTCATTGATTGCCTTATTTTATCTTGTTACGCCACTGATCATTGATAAGGTTTCATTAGAAGCCGACCTAAAAAAGCTGATGTTTCAATACCTCGAATTTATTGTTTGGGGCGGGCCAGGTTTTTGTTTATATCTTGTACTACGCAATTATTCTGAAGGTTTATCCCATACCAAACCGACGATGATCATCAGCATAATCGGCTTGATCATTAACATTCCTGCTAATTACATCTTTATTCATGGTGAATTTGGTATGCCCGCATTAGGCGGTGCAGGATGTGGTATTGCCACCGCCATCGTTTATTGGGTGATGTTTTTCGCAATGTTTATCTATTGCAATGTGTCAAAGGTATTAAAACAAACCTCACTGTTTCAGCAATTTTATTGGCCGCAGTGGACCGAAATCAAATATATACTCTCGATCGGTGTTCCAATTGCTATGTCATTGTTATTTGAAGT
>JBNKXM010000624.1:0-706 GCA_050300315.1 Thalassotalea sp.
CTTCACAGAGATAACATTGGCCGCATAGAAGCATGAATCATGAAAGAGCACCAACATGTTTTTACCACATGGTTGATGGATAAATTGATACCTACAGAAGATATGACGATGAAGATGCTAGCTTCTCGCCCATCAAGTTGTGTAACATCATGGCAAGCATATGACATTAATGGGTACACTTATTACACTAAAAAAGTGTTGCCCAAAATAGTGGCATTCGCATCGAGGCTATTGATCCACAAGGACTGAAAACCACGTACTATGGGTACATACAGGACATATGGGAACTCGATTACGGCTTGAGAATACGAATACCCGTCTTCAGGTGCCAATGGATAAAACACCCGAATGGTGTGAACGTAGACAACTACGGACTCACACTGGTTGACTTGAATAATTTAGGTCATAAAATGATCCATGGGTGCTTGCCGACCGTGTCGCACAAGTTTTCTATGTACTCGATCCAGAAACTGGAAAACACATTGTTATTTTTGGAAAACAAAAAATTGTTGGGATCGACAACGTGAAAGACAATGAACATCAAGCACATAGAAAAAGACTTTGCCAAGAATCTTTTGCTCTATATGCGAAAAGGTGGCAAAGGAAAATTTGTATGATTTAGCTGTATGAACAATTATGTATCACATTTCATATTAATGTTGATATTTGTGTGTATGAAATTAAATTAAAGTTATTTTGTCTCGTG
>JBNKXM010000625.1:0-732 GCA_050300315.1 Thalassotalea sp.
CAGTCCGGTTTTCCTAGACTGGCAGATTTTGTTTCTTCTTTTTGAGAACTTGATTGCCCTTCTTGAATCTGATCATAAAGTGTAGATGATGATGATGAGATATTCTTCATAGCACTTGATGATGATTTCTTGCTATTGCTTGAGCCATACATTTGCTCAAGCACCTTCCAAAGAAGATTAGCTCTTTCAGGCCAACCATACTCCATTTCGATTTCATCTTTTATTTCTGCAATCAAGGCACTAGATAAACCATTAGATGCATAAGTTTCAAGATATAGGCATTTCTTTTACGCTTGTTGTGGACGTTTCTTAGCCATAGAATAATCTGCATGCGTACAGATGTCAATTGTAGCCTTCATCCAGGAGTATTCTAGGGTATTGAATCCATAGGGAAGCAGTAACTCTATCATATCTATAGAATAGAACAAGGATAAACATAGCAAACATTATTAAACTTAGTAGGGGTTACGTTCTAGGAAGATAACGGACACACACATGGAGGAACCACAACTCTATAAAATGACCTAAGGGTTCACCTAATCTAGGTAAGAGTGAGACAACTAATATGTAAATGTGCGAAATACATATACGTACCTTAGATTTTAGGACTGTGTTGAAGGATAGACTTAGGCCGCCTGATCAATCCTATAGCACGATAGGGCTATAGTAAAGCTAGGTAGGGAGGGACCCACCATACAGGTCCAGCTATGTGGTGAATTATGAAGCCCTAAC
>JBNKXM010000626.1:0-732 GCA_050300315.1 Thalassotalea sp.
CATCCATCTCTCTCCCACCCCGTAGCCATAGTTGCTTTTTGAGAGGTGTGAGTGTGCTTTATGGTGTAAGAGGAGTGAGGAGAGAAAGTGAGAGATCCCACCAATCCTCCAAAGAGTGGGAAGATATTGTGGCGGTTTCAATACCTTATAGACTCTTGATTTGCATCAATATAGTTGTCTTTTTGGGTTGAATCATCACCAATCTTGAGTTGCAATGTTTTCCATTTTTGTGATTCTTGAAGGTATTTTGGCCTGATTTTTTATTTCACGATTTGAGTAGTTTTTCTTCGATTCCTTCTATGGAATTGGGTGCTAGGACGAGCCTCATCATCTACCTCTATCCTTGGAGTGAATTCATGGCTCTAGCCCCACGAATCTCTCAGATTTCTACCGGTTTCCGCAAAACTTAGTTCTTCGAGTTCATCCAAAACCGGAAAGAAAATTTTTGAATTTGGGAAAAACTTCATTGTAAACTTGTTACTTGTGTTGAGGTAACCCTTGTGTCCAAGTTTCATCCATTTTAGTGCCCCGTAGCTCAAGAATCAAAGTTGGGGAGGAAAGGTTCGGTTTTTTGTGCAACTCCGATCAAGGTTTTTAATGTTGATTTTTTACTGTTAATAGACCCTGCCCGACTGGGTCAGGCAAGATTACTGGACGGTCTGGCATTTTCATCTCAACCTTCGATAACTGTTTGGAGCATAATTTGCTAACCGTAAGTCCGATTGATCCCAT
>JBNKXM010000627.1:0-730 GCA_050300315.1 Thalassotalea sp.
TGGTGAAATATTGACGCAATTAAATGAAGGGTTAAATCATATCACCAGTCGCAGAACTAATGCGGGTATACGTCTTCAGCTTATTGATACTCAAGAAAATAATCATGCTGATGCTGAGTTAAGTTTAGCGTCAAATCGTTCCAATATTGAAGATCTCGATTTTGCTAAAGCAATAGCAACCTTTGAACAGTCACAAGTGGCGCTGCAAGCTGCACAGCAGACCTTTGTTCAAATAAAAGGCTTAAGTTTATTTAATTACATATAGATTTTTAATAATTGGCACACTGTATGCTTGTTATTAAGTGACAAATTTTTGAAAGTGGTTCCAAATAAGTGTTGTTATCAGCAATCGAACCACAACCTATAACCTAGGAGATGATAGCAATGGCTTTAGTCGTAAATAGTAATATCGCATCATTAAATGCGCAAAGAAATTTGAGTAAATCAACTAACGAATTACAAACTAACTATCAGCGTTTATCTTCAGGTAGACGCATTAATAGTGCGAAAGATGATGCAGCAGGTTTGCAAATATCGAGTCGTTTAACTGCTCAAATTAATGGTTTGAATCAGGCCGCTCGAAACGCCAACGATGGTATTTCCATGGTTCAGACCGCTGAAGGTGGACTTGATGAGATTTCAAACATGCTAACTAGATTAAGAGAACTATCTATTCAGGCTGCTTCAGATACAGTTGGAGATACTGAAAGAGGGTTCACGAACATGGAGT
>JBNKXM010000628.1:0-729 GCA_050300315.1 Thalassotalea sp.
GTAGTTTTCCAGATTCCTATAAAAGGCACTCCACCCCTCTCTCGCAGGTTACTGGTTTCTGACCGTTTGAATAACCTTTCAACAGCCTCTTGAGCTCTCCCCAACCTCTCTTTGTGAGATCCAAGTCTTTGGTGCAAGATTCTTGAGTTGGGTGGAGAGATTTGTGTTGTGAGCACTAATCCTAAACCTTGAGCACCTTGAGCTTCATGAAGCATTTGTTACACTTGGAGGTGAAGCCTCCTAGATAGCTAGGCATGTCCCTAGAGCTCTCAAGCGTGTGGTGAGTCTTGGGAAAGTTTGTAAAGGTCCGCTTTTCCTCCGAAAGGAAAGAAGCAAGAGCTAGTGAAGAGAGAAAAGCGGTTGAAAGAGACCCGGCTTGGAGTTGGCCTTATGAGCAACTCAAGCTTCCTTAACGGAGACGTAGGGATCACGGGTGGTGATTCTGAACTTCGACAAATAAATTCTCATGTCAATCCTTTGGTTTGCCTTCTTGTGTTCTTGCTATCCGAATTGCTTGAATGACTAATTGTCTCTATTGATTCTATAGGTTGCATGAATAGATTATTGTATCTCTGGTCAATTCTTTGCAATTAACCTTATATGGAATGTTGAGTAGCTCTCAGTTAGTGTTGAACTCATCGGGAACTCATCAGAGTTTTCCACAAATTTCTGCCCTGAGAAAATTGGAGTGTCCGGTTTACCAAACCAGACTGTCCAGCTTTGGAGTTT
>JBNKXM010000629.1:0-710 GCA_050300315.1 Thalassotalea sp.
GGACCGACGCGGTGAAGGGGAAAGGGAGGGGGTGTGCGGTGGGCTAGGCCGGCCGGGAGGCCAAGGCCCAGGGAAGGCATGTGGGCTAGGCTGATTTCCAAGGAAAAGAATAATTAGTAATTGAATTGATTTTTGAATTACAATGGGTTTTAGAATTTAAACCAAGGAGATTTTAAAATCGAAAAATGAAGATTTTGAAATTCTTTTCTAGTTTTGGCTTGGAACTAAATCTAATTCTAATTCAAACGAAAGCAAACATTTTCTACTCGCAATATAAATCTAAAGCAATACATTATTACAAAAATAAATGCATGGCGGCATGAATGCAACAATCATTTATATAGAGCCTAAATTAATTTAGAATTTTAGAAAATATATATTTGCTAAATGAATTGATTTCTCCTTTATAATCTAAATGCAAATTATAATCTATTGAGAAAAAGGTTTTAAAATTTAGTGAATTTTAGTCACATTCCAAAATTCAGAATTTTGGGGTGTGATAAGACTACCCCCTTAAAAGGAATCTCGCCCCGAGATTCTCAGAGCAGAAAAGAAATTAGATCAATGAATGATCAGAATGGAATATGAGTTGACGAGGAGTGTAGCATTCATTAGGGGCATCCTGAGATTCTTCAACAACCACTTGGTTGACTCTTCCTCTAGCAATGTTCTGTCGAGTCGCCATGAACACAGAGTTGGCAACTCTATTG
>JBNKXM010000630.1:0-699 GCA_050300315.1 Thalassotalea sp.
ATTAAATAAAATATAGTTAAATTTAAAATAGCAATATTATTACACTCCTATGATGATTACATGATACCAACAGTAAACAAATATTTAAAAATATATAAGAAATAAGATCATAAAATAATAAACATATTTAAGTATATATTTTTGACTCAGAGAATGGTCGTAGCACATAATGTGACCCATTAGCTCACGTACTCATAACTCTTGATTTGTTACAAATATAAACATATTCAAAAATAGATCAAATTAAGTAGATTTAAAAATTCTTCAAAATATATGTAACTGAGATCTTGTTTTGTTAATCTCGTTGTAGAACACAATGGTGAAAACAAAATTTAAAATAGATTATAAATATAGAGCAAATTAAATTATTATTTTTAAAACATATGTAAATGTGATCATGTTTTGTTCATCTCGTAGTGTAGGACACAACAATTAAAACAAAATTTAAAATGGATATCATATAAGTGATATTAATTATTTTAAAGTTTTTGTAAATTACACTAAATGAATTGATGAGTTGGATGCTAAAGTGGATGTTGGGGTGGATAGCTTACATATCAAAAGAATTACTATTAAAAACTTAGTGGGTTATCTCTACTATAATATAATTCTGTAAGAGTCACCCTTAATTCGTCGCGATGCCTTCCGTCCCGCAGCCGTCGTACGTAGCGCTGCCCCTCCCTCTCTAAAAAAGTCGCG
>JBNKXM010000631.1:0-695 GCA_050300315.1 Thalassotalea sp.
CGAGTGCACAACCTTTTTCCATTCGAAAACAAATTGTAAATCCAGTAAATCCCAAATATTTTTGTAGATAGCCCCCTAAGCTTTGCACAAATTGTGATCTAGTCCTTTAGCCTATTTCAAATCCAGAACATCCATACCTTTTTATAGTTTAGCCCCTGGTTTTTCATCTATTTGCAAATTTCACCTAATATTTCTACTCAGAACCTCTAAACCTTTTTATATTTATGTTTTGACACTTAATCTTTTCTATTAAGGCCCTAATTAAGTTTCTAAAATTATGATTAGGTCCCTGCCCTAGTTCCAGTAATTATAATTAAGCCCCTAGTCGTAAAACCTTCATAACTTTCTAACCGTAGCTCTGATTTAGTCAATTTTTTGTGCTCATGCAACCGTAGGGGTGAGTACAACCTTCCTGATCTGTTTGTTTAGCCGTTAGAACATGTTTGTTGTACTATTTTATTTATTTTCTTTGTTCTTTTTGAGGACTTTTACAATGTCTTATACTGCTTTAGATGAAAAGTAGAATGATAACCCTTCATTAGTATAGGTATTATTGAAAGTGAAAAATATTAAAAATAATTACAATAATTAACATCGATGTGAAGGCCCAAGTGCAGCTCATACTCGGGGTTATCGGCGCGCCGCTGGTGCCGCAGCCCGTTGATGCCAGGAAGGCCATGGCCGGACAAGACATC
>JBNKXM010000632.1:0-686 GCA_050300315.1 Thalassotalea sp.
GATGGAATCGAGGATGAAAATCTGGGATATCAGCAGGATCCCAAAGACGGTTGTTAGGCAGGCCTCTCCTCCGGTCGACGCCTGTGGAAGCTCATCTCACGCCTAGTTTGCCGCTGCATGGATGTAATCTTCTTTAGACCCAAGGGTCATTTTGTTATGAATAAGTACTTATATTACTGAACATGGAATCTGTTTATCATATTGTTACTATACGTGTGAATGAAACATCCTGGGCACACGTATAGAGGCTTCGGTTCTGTGCTTTTTAGAACCGGGGTATGACAGTTACTGTTAAGTTTTTTTCTTTAAGATTTTTTGTTTTTTTTCTAGAAACAGTAATCAGTTTAGTTAATAAAGTTAATGATTTTGTTAAGTATAATTAACTGCAGTAAAATTCTAGATAAAATAAGTTTTATTTCAGTGGCATTTTTCTGCAATTTTAGAAATTTTTGTGCAATTTTTGTGATCAAGTTTGATCCAACGATTAACTTGATTAGAAAATTGACTTAATTAAGTAAAGATTAAGATTAAGTGCTGAAATTTTGCCACTGTTTTGATCAAAATTCAGAATGAAATATTAAGCTTCCGCTGTATTTTAGGCTAAGTCACGTAATCTCCTGTTCATCCACTTATAAAACCCTTCTATTTTGGCTAATTGTTTTTTGAACCAACGGGAAAAATTCAAT
>JBNKXM010000633.1:0-684 GCA_050300315.1 Thalassotalea sp.
AATCTCAAACCCTACTTAGACTCCATCTGTTTTGGGAAAATCGGATAGTCCGGTTTGGCAAACTGAATGGTCTGGTTTTTGTGACTTCAGCTTCTTGCTTGATTTTAGTCCATCTTGGTCTCTTGATGCCTTTTAGCCCAAGTTCTTGCTTCAAAATACCATGGATCTTGAAATCTTTCATTTTAGCTCATGCCTTCTTCATGTTCTGAAACTGCCGAAACCGGATTGTCCGGAATAGGAAACCAAAACATCTGATTTTAAAATTGAAGCATCCGATTTTTGAAATATAGTCGTTACAGGTCAAACCGGACACTCCAATTTAGAAACCGAAACATACAGTTTTTCTAAGGTTTGGTGAGAGGTGGAATGTATGAGGCCATTGTATTTCACTCATCTCACTTGGGGTTTTAGGCTTTGTGAGCATTGAGACTTTTAGGCAATTCATGTAATATCCCTCTTGATATAGCAGCATTCCTATACTCAAGGTAAAACATAAAATATATTTCTTCAACATGAGCTTGCACAATATTGATTCTTGCCACTTCATTTTTCTTTGACTTTATGAGGGTTGCCACATTTGATCTTGCTTTGGCATTGACTCTCTAGAGGTTGTGACTTAGAGTACTTCACATCGTATAATCAATTTTCTACATTTGATCTTCATGTCACTTCATGTCTTGATTC
>JBNKXM010000634.1:0-673 GCA_050300315.1 Thalassotalea sp.
GAAGGAGAAGATGGACTAGAATTCTTTGATGAGGAGTTCTAGGCTACGTGTTGCCCCGGTTGCCGTTCCTGTGGAGTTATGGAGTCTTCCGCTGTTTCATTTCGTTGAGAGTTGTCGTAGTCTTTAGAGATATTATTTATGTAATAATTATACTTTATTTGTGACATTTGGTTATCTGTGAACACTTTTGGCCGTATGTGTGAAACAATTGATCTTGGGTCATGCATACGATGAGTACTTGGTTTTGGCATAAAAATCGGGTATGATAGAAGTGGTACTAGAGCCGTGTCGATCGTCGGAACGCTAGCCTAGTTAGAAGAGTCATATTTTAATGGTTATTTTCAGCCAAAACTATTTTTGCTCCATCCCTCTTCAAAACCTCTAGTTTGCTACTTATCTTGTCTACTATCTTGCTCTTTTTGGCCCCTATGCTCTGGAAAAAGGTTTTACCAATTTTCTCCAAATCTTCCCAAAAATTTTGGCATCTCCAAGTCCACATCTTTATCTCTAAGCACCTCAATGAAGTATGAAGATACAATGAAGGTCATGTGAAAGATGATCCATCATTGTCCTCAAGGCTAGAAGACATATTCGGATGAAGAGACGGAAGAGTCGCTCCGGCTTCACCACTTCGTAGGATGACTATCCGTGCACCTCCAGTCTACATCATTCC
>JBNKXM010000635.1:0-673 GCA_050300315.1 Thalassotalea sp.
TCCGATCTGCAGGCTCACACTCAGGTGCCCTAGTGGGACACTGGGTATGGGGGTTGCTACTTGAGTTACCATGAGGGTGATAGTTACTACCCCTCTCAAGGTCACCCTGAGCCTAGCCTTCAAGCTAGAACCTCCGCCTTGATCTGCCAGCTACCCTGACTGGTACACTCCTTTGGAGCGGTACGTCAGTTATGGGGTTGACCAGGATGAGCGCGTGATGGAAGGGATCACACGTGCAAACAGAGATGCAAGCCTCCATCGACTCACAAACCAACATGATGCATGACCTCTTCGATCACTTCAAGATTAACCTTGATGCTTAAATTTTGCAGAGATTTAAGCTTGGGGGAGGTGTTGGGTGCCCAGGTATGAGTCCTTACTTGTCTCATTTCATTCCCAGTTTTTCTAGTTATCTTGTCACTTGTCTCGCTAGCTGTACCGCTGCTATCATCATGAGTACTAGTATGGATTGCTTCCATTAGTTAGATTAATTGAGTCAATAAAAGAACTCCCACAGGACATGGTTAGATTGTACATCCTCCTTGCTTGAGATTAGTTGCAACCACTTGTGCATGACCTTGTTTTGATAAGCCAAATTGATTAATATGGTTATGCCTTGGTAGACACAAAAATCTCATGTGAGCAAAAATTCAAAATTAGCCATGTCTAGGTT
>JBNKXM010000636.1:0-669 GCA_050300315.1 Thalassotalea sp.
CCCTACTTCTCCCTGCTCGGTTGCCCATGGAATCGACCAAGAACTCCTCACGTGGGCCCCCCTTGAACCTGCCACCATTACAGGAAATAGGGAAACTTTCGTCGGCCGACGGAAGATAGTCCAATGCCGATGAAAAAAATATTTTTTTTCATCGGTGTTTTGATATCTTCCGTCGACCGACGAAAATTTGTAAATAAAAATTAGCTAACTTCCATCGGCTATGAGGGGCTAACGACACCAAAATCCAGTAACTTCCGTCACTGTCAGCCTAAGTTGGCTCACAGAAATTAAGTAAAAAAAGTTTTTTTTAAAAAAATCTAATTGAAGGCTGAATCAGAAATGGGGCATACTATATACTCCCTCCGTATTTAAAATTTTACATTGTTGACTTTTTTACTACATTTGACTATTCATTTTATTCAAAATATTAATTCAAATATTCAAAATTATATGTTATATTTTCAAATTTCTTTAATAATAAAATAAATCATAACAAAATATATGATTTTTTAAAAATATTTTGAATAAGACAAATGGTCAAACATTACGAAAAATCAATGGTGACAACAATTAAAATTTGGAGGGTACCTAAAATGTGTGGTTAGCTTGATTTTTTGTCATCGACCTTTTTTCCACTCATTTATCTTTTGTCAGTGTGATTTGGATTTG
>JBNKXM010000637.1:0-622 GCA_050300315.1 Thalassotalea sp.
TTTCCTTGAACATGGTGAAGATGGACCTCACACTCTCTTGAATGGGGGTCTTAGAAGAATCCCCATTACTTTGACTTGGAATTGCTACAGAGATTTGCTGAATCGATGTCTCTAACATCTTATTGATGCTTAGCTGGTTCTGTGTAGCTACTGTGAAGATGTCCATCTAGGCATTGATATTCTCCAGGAGCCTGTCAGTGGCATGAATTTTCTTGCCAACTTCATCATTTATCCTTACCTGATCCCTAATTATAGCTCTGTGAGAGGGCTCATTTCTGTTGAAATTCTACCCATTACCACCCTGTTGGCGATTGTTGAACAGGAAACTGGGCTTGCCACCCAGCATTGAAGCCATGATTAGGACGAAAACCATTGTTGGAGTTCATGTCCCGACAGGTTATGGAGCAATTGCTAGCCGTATGACATGTCTTACCTAACGATCCATCTCATTGTAGATCTATGGTGGGAATTCTTGCGAAGAAGCATCCTTCTAGTCAAATAATCATTCTTATCCCAATCAAACAAGAAACAGTATGCAAGCGACAGGTGATCCAAAAGTGCCCTTTCACTTGACTTCCCCTCATGATCTGGACTTAGCTCGTGGGTTCGAGTCTGAACTGTT
>JBNKXM010000638.1:0-659 GCA_050300315.1 Thalassotalea sp.
GTGACGACTGCACGGACAAACTAAACTGAAGAATTTGTTCACGTTGTGCCGGATGCATTGCGTCTCATCATTTTTCTTTATTTACTAGCACACCGCCACCGCCACCGCCATACCGGGACAGACTTGAAGCTACAGATCGCTCATTTTTTTTTGCTCTTTCTTTCTTTTCTTTCTTTTGTTTCAGCAGCAAGAACTTTCTTTTTTAGCAGCAAGATTTTTTTGAACAGTAGGAGCTTCTTTTGTTCTTTCTTTTTCTCTTTGTTCAGCAGCAACACTAAGATCTTGTACACAAGACTTTGGAACAAAATGATCCTCAAATCTATAGAATATTTAGAACAACCCCAAGCATAAATATGGACCAAAGTTTTAGGTAGCAACAGGGATGATCAATTATGAAAGTGGCAGCAAAAAATTTGGTGACAAAATGTGACAAGAACTTGAAACTCTAATGCATTAGACACTAAGACCAATAACCTGACACGACGTTGCAACCATGAATTCAACAAACATTAACTATGTAGTAACAACAAAAAGCTCAAAGTGTTTGTAGGTAATAAGAAATAGATCTACTCTTTTTTGTGGCTTTTTCTGGACTGTAGGTAAATAAGAAAAAAATTAAAGTCTCTCACTAACGAACCTTGCTCTGATTACCACATAAT
>JBNKXM010000639.1:0-655 GCA_050300315.1 Thalassotalea sp.
GATTATTGGTGCCGGTTGATTAAGTGGGTCGGTACTAAAAATTAATTTTTTGTGCTGACTCCTTATGTCATCCGCTACTATAAATGAAGTCCAATCTTTATTGTCGATCACTTAAGTAGGCCACGATCATAAAATAACTATCTTTTGTGTCGCCTATTTAAGTGAGCCGATATCATAAATGAAGTCTCTACTTTAGTGTCGGCTGCTTAAGTGGGTCAAATCCACAAATGCACGGTCTGCTTAGGTGTGCGTGGCCCAGACGTGTTGCTAGCTATTTGAAGTTTGTTTTTAATTAAATTTTAAATTTTGTTTGAATTTTGTTTTCAATTTTGTTTGAATTTCGTTCAATTTCGTTTGATGAATTTTGTTTTCAATTTCGTTTAGTAGGTAGGAAATTTGCCAATACTTCAATAACATAATTTGCTAGTTCAGTCGTTGATTGTTCATAGAGTTAAACTTACTTTTGTAAAATTTTGACAAAATCCTTGAATTGATCCTTCGGCGTGTCCAAGGAGTCCAAAAGCATCGCTGATCTAGTGCTTGGGTATACATTCCAGACAACATAATGCCGACTTCACGATCAAAGTTATTTTGTTAAGTTCAAAATAAATAGTTATATTTCAATGGAACTGATAAACTGAGAGTATAAGTCAAA
>JBNKXM010000640.1:0-655 GCA_050300315.1 Thalassotalea sp.
ATTCAAAGTTTAAATTTATGCAAGATGCATTTTCAAATTCAGATAAGGTTAAATATTTTATAAAAACACAAATTTGAGGCTTTTGAACCAAAAATAATTTTAAAACTCAAATTCAAAATTTAAATAAAAAATATTTTAGAAATAGGGCTTTCGGGGCTTTGATACAAATCTGATTTCGAACGAATTCAAACCTAATTCAAATTTTGATGAAAGCGAATGCTTTCTACATGCACTAGAATACTAAAGCAATACACCGATGCAAAAATAAATTCATGGAGGCACGAATGCAACAAGACATTTGATTTAATTTATGATATATAAAAGATTTTAAATTCTTTTCAATTTTGAATTTTCTGGGTGTGACAGAGAAAATAAATTACTGTTCATTCTCAAAATGAAAATTCAGTCTTTCTACTGGTGGATCCTGATAGTGAATAAGGAATTGAAATAACCTCCAACACGCTTCCATTGTTGACATGTATCTCATCTCCAAGTATCTCTTTATTTCATCAACTTGATTGTCATTTAACCCCTTTTCCTTCAATATGCCGCATACATAATCAACACCCTTGTGAATATATTTGCATAGATATTTAACAGATCTACTCATGTTGCACCACTCCACATTGATGTGAGCATCGAATTTGACCAATAA
>JBNKXM010000641.1:0-653 GCA_050300315.1 Thalassotalea sp.
GGCTCCTCATGGGCTTCCACATAAGCATCCCACCAGTTGGCTGCAGGACTAGAGAGTTGGTAAGAGACTAGCGGCACCTTCTCATAGTTGTTACACTGCACCACTTGCAACTTCTTCTCAATAGACTTGAGCAAATCATCAGCATCCATCAGCAACACAACATGAGAAATGGTAGGCGGCATGGTGTACTGAAAATCTCCAAGCGTATCCCTCGACGACGGTGGTGGCGCTTGAGGTTGAGCAGCCTGCATGTTGATCATGGTCTACTACATAGTCTGAAGCATTTGTGCTTGCATCACCACCAGTTGCTCCAGAGTATGCAGAGGGGATGGTGGCGGGTTGACATTCTGGTTGTTCTCTCCATTGTTGTCCACATTGTTGTTGTTGCGATTCCTTGTGTTAACCATCTAAAGTATAAGCATTGGTGAGATAAAGAATAGCCAAGAGAATGATAGCCGAGGCAAAGGAATAGTGGAAAAATAGATAGAGATAGGAGAATACTAAATGATTTTTATACTACTTTTATTAATAGAAAATAGTTGATTAAAGTGTAGTTGTGAGACAAGCCTCGCAACACACCAGCAGTCAATCAAAGATGTGAAACACACATATGCATCACAATCAAAGCAAACGAACCACATTAACAAATTCTC
>JBNKXM010000642.1:0-652 GCA_050300315.1 Thalassotalea sp.
GGATTTTTGCAAAAATTTAAAACTTGCCAAGTTAATGCATTTCACCTAAATAATAATTTGATACTTTGCATTTCGTGGCATGCATATTTTTATTTCTGAGCCCTAGGTGGATTTTACTTTTTGAAAAGATATAAATTTCATTTCCAATTTTCAAACTTTGTTTTGGTTCATCAATTTAAAAATCTTCGTTTAAAGTGTTGATTTAAATTTAATTATTTAAATCAACTTCTGAAAGTTCCAGATTTGAAAAGGTCCCAAAAAGTTGATTTGATTTTATCTTATTTTAAAAATCTAGTTCAAATTCGGTTTGGAGATATTTAAAAATAAATAAATTAACTCATCATTACTTTAAATCTTCACCGTCCATTTGAAGCAGCTGAATCGACTGCGTGGATTTTTTTTTAATTTTTTGGCCCAGCAAGATTCACGTCAACCCAACTAGCGCCATCTTATCCCTTTCCCCTCCCCGGTGCTGCATCTCCTCTGATCGATACACCGTATCACGCTTCCTTCTCATTGAGCTAAGATGAGCTTGTTGCCTCCGCTTCATCTTTCAGTAACCCTTTGTCCCGTTGCCTCTCCTCTCGAGTAAAAACTAAAGTATTGAATCTACAACACCGCTACAGTCTACCCTCCCCGGACCGCCCAGATC
>JBNKXM010000643.1:0-621 GCA_050300315.1 Thalassotalea sp.
ATTTAGTCATTTTTAGTCACTAAAGTATCAAGCATGATGACTAAAAAATTGACTAAAAGAGGTGACTAAAATTTAGTTCATTAGTCATTAAATGGTGACTAAAAGTGACTAAAAGGTAAAAAAGACAGCATATACATCTGAAAAGATATTTAACTGTTTCACAGATATTAGTGGTATCTAAGTCTTTGTATAACAATTTTAGTTATTTTTAGTCATTGAAATTAAATAAGGTGACTAAATTTTAGTCACCACGTTTTAGTCATTAAACTTTAGTCACTAAATTTTAGTCATGTTTGATTCCTTTAGTCAACTGACTAAAGTTTAGTGACTAAAATTTAGTCATTTTTAATCACTAAAATATCAAATAAGGTGAATAAAAATGTGACAAAAATGTTAACTAAAATTTAGTCAATCAGTCATCAAGAATATGACTAAAAGTGATTAAAAGGCAAAAAACATCATATACAAAAAATGTGTTTAACTATTTCACATCTATTAGAGGTATCTAAGTATTTGTATAATATTTTTAGTCACTATAATCAAATAAATTGACTAAATTTTAGTCATTATATTTTTTTATTAAACTTTAGTTAATAAATTTTATTCAAGTGACTAAGGAAC
>JBNKXM010000644.1:0-650 GCA_050300315.1 Thalassotalea sp.
AGATCAACAAGCACAATCTTAGGATTGTCGCTAACGTAGAAGTCATGGAGATCGAAGTAGATTCTACTCTACTCCAGGATATACGGAAAGGTCAACTAGATGATCCAGGAGATAAAGTGCAATATCAAGTAAATGAAGTCACCCGAATTCAAGGAAGATGATCATGGAGTATTGTGGTACAAAGGAAGGATCTGTGTGCCTAACATCAAGGAATTGAAAGATAAGATATTTTGAGAGGCTCACGAGTCCACTTATTCCATTCACTAAGGAAGGAATAAGATGTACCATGATCTCAAGGCAACCTGTTGGTGGTATGGAATTAAGAGATATGTTGCCGATTATGTTGCTCTTTGTGACACTTGTCAGCGAGTCAAGGCTGAACATCAATGACCTGCTAGATTGCTGCAACTGTTGCAAGTGTCTGAGTGGAAGTGGGAAGAAATTGCCATAAATTTTATCATAGGGTTGCCGAGAACTCATTGGGTGATTGATTTGATTTGGGTGATTGTGGATCGACTCAACAAATCCGCTAACTTCATACCGTCAACACCCGCTACAACGTTCAGAAGCATGCTGAAATCTACATTGCTCGTGTGCTATTCTTGCACAGAGTTTCAAAGATGTTCATCTCTGATCGAGAGTCGCAGTTT
>JBNKXM010000645.1:0-649 GCA_050300315.1 Thalassotalea sp.
GGGACACGTTATGGTGAACTTGAGTTTTTGGATCTGGCGCGATCTGCGGCTCACGTGGAGCGTTCGGGTGCGTCCGGGGCATCCGGACCGTGAAACATCAATGCTCTATTCTTCATGCTTGGGTGTTACCGGTGCGGTTTCCATAAAAAGTGCACCGGGACACGTTACGTTAAACTTGTGTTTTTGCATCAGGTAGGATCTCCGGGTCACGTAGTGCATGCCGGTGCATCCAGGACGTGAAACATCGACGCACTATTTTTCATGCTCGGGTGGGACTGGTATGGATTCAACAAAAAACATGTGGAGACACATGACGATGAACTTGTGTTTTTGCATCCAGTGGGACCCACGGGTCATGTAGTGCATTCCGGTGCATCCGGGGCGTGAATTGGTGACGCACTATTTTTCATGCTCGAGTGAGACCAGTATGGATTTAACAAAAAGTGCATTGGAACACGTTACGCTGAACTTTTCTTTTTGCATATGAGGGACCTGCGGGTCATGAGTGCATTTCGTGCGTCCGGGTAGCGAATCGTCGACACACTATTTTTCGAGCTTGGGTGGGAGCAGTATTGATTCCACAAAAAATGAGCAGGGACACGTTACGCCAAACTTAGATTTTTTTCCATCTGGTGGGATCTGTGGGTCA
>JBNKXM010000646.1:0-646 GCA_050300315.1 Thalassotalea sp.
ACTTCAAAATATTGTGATGATAACTATATGGATGGAGATGACTACCTTGTAGTATGGTTTATGTTAATCAAATTTTGCTTGGATACCTTTGCATGCTCAGAGTAGGATGCAAACATCCTCATGTTAATCAACTTAATTTGGCTAATTTAACATGCTTAATAATAGTTAATCTAGATGCTAGTAGGCTTATGAGTTATTAGTCTTATTTAAAGCCTTTGCATGTCTAGCGGTGATCTTTTGGTCACCTCGGATAAGTCTTGCTGAGCGTAGTCGCTCAAACTTTGCTCTTGTGGTTTTTCCTATGTGCAGGTGAGGAACTGCTTCCTCTTTCTGGCAATGCCGATGAGGGTTGTCAGTGGAAAGTCTAAACCGATGAGGGTTGGACTCCGTACTGGGATCCTCAGGCTTAGAGCGCTGATGGATGACATTCTCTTCTAGGGTGAAGAGAATGTTCTGAATATGAGAGAAACTGCTTCCGCAAACTCTGTTATATCCTTTGAAGTGTCTTTTGGGCTTCAAGCTTTTGTAAACTTAAAACGTAAACCTAAGTTGTAATAACTTATACTTAAACTTCAATGTATGTTGATATTGTACTTATGTGTGTTGATTGTGTTCTTGCTGGTCGACGAACCCCTCCCTGAGACCG
>JBNKXM010000647.1:0-643 GCA_050300315.1 Thalassotalea sp.
AGCACCCTAAAGAAGTAAAGGCTAGATCCGATTGACTCTTCAACCGGATCACGTTAAGATGAAGTGAATAGTAGATTTATCGATCTGATTGATACAACGTCCAATTATCTTCTTTATCAGCTCAGATTAAAACAAAGATAATGCAGTATATCATATTCACATCATATCAAGACAATGCAGTATATCAGATTCGCATCATATCAGGATAGTTATGGATTCGCTAAAATCAGAGCACATGCCAGATTGACTTCACGTCACATTAGGACAACTTTGAAGTTTTAAACTTTTAGAAGATGCACCCAATCGGCTCCGTGCCCGTTCAGATTATCACTCAGTACTAAAGGATGGAAGTCACGACCAATCAAAACAAGATGTGAAGGATTTTTATTGGATTGAAGAAACCTTAGTTACCCACCGACGGGATACCAGCATATACAAGACAAAAATTGAAGGCATAAGGTGATCTTTTCATATTGAACACATCACCAACCATGTGACATTAGTGAAGAAGAAAGCCACACATGAAGATGAAGCAACTATTCTATCAAAGACAGATGATCAGCTTGGTTTGAACGGAGGTGTCCGATCGGTGATTTGCAGTCCACCGGTAGCCTGATCGGGAACTGAAGTTCACCAGGTTTGA
>JBNKXM010000648.1:0-642 GCA_050300315.1 Thalassotalea sp.
GCTGACACAAAATGAAAAATGGCTGAACAAAAATAACTGAGTGTTTATGTTGAATGACGGAGTGTTATCATTGAATGAATGTGTTTACGTCGAATGAATGGGTGTTTCGTCGAATGGCTTATGGTTTATTATGGTTTACGATGAATGACTGACTGTTTATGTTGAATAGCTGAGTTTTTATGTTGAATGATTGTGTTTACGTCGAATGGTGGGCACAAAAATGACTACAAAAATAAAATTTCTGACACAAAAGTAAAAAATGGATGAACTAAAAAGTTAAATGATTGACGCAAAATAAAAATGATTGAACAAAAATTAAATAACTGACACAAAATAAAAAATGGCTGAATAAAAAAGTTAAATGATTGACACAAAATAAAAAATGATTGAACAAAAAAGTTAAATGACTGACAAAAATAAAAAATGGCTGAACAAAAAGTTGAATGGCTAACAAAAATTAAATGACTGACAAAAATTAAAAATGACTGATAAAAAAGTTAAATGACTGACACAAAATAAAAAAATGTTAAAAAAATTAAATGATTATCACAAAATAAAAAATGGCGGGCTTCCCCATAAGAGATCTGATCCACCAAGGACCCCGGTGGTAAACACCAATGCAAATAGCCCATCTCGGGGGCT
>JBNKXM010000649.1:0-641 GCA_050300315.1 Thalassotalea sp.
AACGGTCGCGTTTCGATGAGATCTTCACATCCGCGGTCTCCGATCGACCATCAGAGCAACAGTTCAAAAAGTCAAATTTTGGTCAACTCCGGAGCCTCTCTAAACCAGATTTAAACTTAATTTTGTTTTTTAGGCGTTACATGAGGCTTAAATTATAATGACACAATTTCAAAAATCCTTATTGCTTATGGGAGATATTCTTACTACTTAAATTACTCACATGATCATATCATGTAAGTGCTAATTCTGATGATTTTTTCTTTCTTAATCTTTCGGTTCTTAGAAGACTTTCCTTTGCATCAACCTTTTCTTAACAAACTTAATTACTAATTAAAGAACGTGTGGTGTCATATCGGGATTGCTCCATTTATGATCTTAACTTAATAGACACAATACACTTAATGACCAATAGAATAAATCTATTCTAAACTTCTCTAGCAAAACAAGATGATTTCCTATAAAGGGACTTAATATCTGGAAAAAAACTTAGGGCATGGGAAGTACAAATTCAAAATGAATACTTAATTTCAACATTGATGAAAAATTAGTCATGCACATACCTTAGCATTGAAATCGTCATCATCGACTTATTATGTGTGGAACATGACCACAATAATCTTATCACCAATATTGGTTAAATG
>JBNKXM010000650.1:0-642 GCA_050300315.1 Thalassotalea sp.
ATCAACTCTCTATTTTTTTTTTAGTTGTGGTGTAATATTGGGATTACTCCCCCTTATGATTTCAACTTAATAATGATAAGACGCTTATCACAAGTGTAAAATCAATGATTAATAGCACGAAAACCATTTTAAACTTTTCTTGCCAAGCAACATTCTTTCTTATAAACCATTTTTATTTTGAAATTTTTAAAAAATTTAAAATCTAGAAAATACTATAAAAACTAGAGTGAATTTCAAGCCCTTTGGTGAAGAAATTTATCAAAAAACGATCATTTGCATATATATGATTTAAATTTACTCAAATTTGCATTTTTTCTATTTTTAATTTGAATTTTTCGAATATTCATAAAAAATCAGGAAAAATATGATAAAAAATAGATCAAATTTTAAGCTATGTGGTGAAGACATTATTTCAAAATTTGATCATTTGATAGCCCCATACGGTTTTACAGTAGTTTTCAACCAAATGATTTTCAGCTTTCTTACAGCTCATAAATCACAACAGCTTTTTTAATAGCTCATAATAGCTTTTTTTTATGGCCGGAGCCAAAACAAAATTCTATTTATTTTTAACTAGAAATATTAAAAATAAAAGTGCCGAAAAGGTGCTGATTTTACGCGGTGGCCCGGCCCGTAGGCTTA
>JBNKXM010000651.1:0-637 GCA_050300315.1 Thalassotalea sp.
GACCATGGGCATGGGCCCAATACGACATGATACTGTTCATCATTTTTCCAAATTCCAGAATTTCTTTTTTGGTTTAAATATTCCAGAAATTCAATTAACTTCTAAAAATTGCTTAAATTTGTAGCAAAATCAAAAAATACAAAATAAATTTCATTAGAATCCTTATGAGTATATCTATGCAATAGACCTAACCAAATATATTTTTGTGCATTGTTGCATCATGTAAAATTACAATAATTCAACCAATAAAGTATTTGTTCACAAAAATATATACAATTTTACACATTGAATTTTTGCATACATGTGCACACCATGATAGTTAGTATATACAAAATTAATCACATTTTTCTCCTGCTTAGAATAAGTTCTAGAATTTAATTGTCGTTCTTGCAATAAATAAATTATAGAAAATAAAATATGCTTGGGAAAATCACCATTTTTGGTTTAGTGCCTCCTTTTGCTGCATAGAACCTATATAAAATCAAAGAACATGATTAAATCTATAAATCTCATGTTATTAAGTTTTTCTAGTGCTTAGATAATTTGCTAATAAATAGAAAAGCTTAGAAATAAGTTACTAAAATAACCTTGGTGAGGTAATATCCTCAGTGCTTGCTATTTTGCATCATATTGCATT
>JBNKXM010000652.1:0-632 GCA_050300315.1 Thalassotalea sp.
ACGCCTTATTCCCGTACCGCCGACGGCCTGGCAGTATTGCGTTCATCCTTGCGCGAGTTTTTATGTAGCGAAGCTATGTATCATCTGGGTGTACCCACGACACGAGCGTTAAGCCTGGTACTGACTGGTGAGCAGGTGCTGCGAGATATGTTTTACGATGGTCATCCTGAATACGAGCCGGGGGCAATTGTTTGCAGAGCTGCGCCGAGTTTTATTCGCTTCGGAAACTTCCAGATACTTACTGCTCAAGGTGATATTGATACTTTAAAGAAACTGGCGGATTATTGTATTCAAACTGATTTTCCTCATCTTGGTGGCCCTTCGGTGGAAACCTATATTAAGTGGTTTGAGGAAATCTGCACGCGCACTGCTGATATGATTGTGCACTGGCAGCGAGTGGGCTTTGTGCATGGCGTGATGAATACCGATAATATGTCCATCCTGGGTCTGACCATCGATTATGGTCCTTATGGCTGGCTGGAAGATTACGATCCTGACTGGACGCCCAATACTACCGATGCTCAGGGTCGACGTTATCGCTTTGGTCAACAGGCCCAGATAGCTCACTGGAATCTTTTGCAACTCGCTGAAGCGATTTACCCATTAATTAATCAAACCGAACCATTGGAAGC
>JBNKXM010000653.1:0-631 GCA_050300315.1 Thalassotalea sp.
GAGTCAGAAGGTGAACAATTTATCCTACTTCAATCAAAGAAAAAGAAACAGGTTCAGATTCAGCTAGATCATATAGTGAAGAATGAACCGGTGAGGAGAAGTACAAGAACTGCCCCCTCAGTGTATAGAAATAAGGGTTCAGGAAAATCCTGAGCCCAAGAAGAGAAATAACAAATAAATGTTTTCATGAAAGGCTTATTCTGCCCCTTTTCGCTTTTTTGATTTAGTGTTTTATTGTCTTTTCTCCTTTTTGATTTGATTTTTTTATCGCCCTTTGATTTTCCCTTCTTTTTTTGCTCTTTTTTTATACATGTTTTTATGTGGTTTCATCTCTATCTTACCCCAACTTACTTGGGAATAAAATACTTGGTTGTTGTTGTTGTTGTATTGTGTTTTTTGTTAGTCTAGGAACATTGTATTTATGTAGGACTAAGTGCAGTCTATTATTTATGAATCATGCTGTAGTGCCTTGTGTGTGCACATTTTGTTACAAATACTGAAACATTTCTGGTTACTGGTTGTGAATACAACTGTGTTGCTGTTACTGCTTCTATAACATTTCAGTATATTTCCATGTTTCGTACTACTAACATGGTGCCTAACAAAAACACAATGTTCCTCATCTTCAACC
>JBNKXM010000654.1:0-629 GCA_050300315.1 Thalassotalea sp.
GCAACCATGAGCCTATATGGGTATGGCCTGACATAGTATGTGGTAGAGTCTAGTCTTGGCGTACCAACCGGCTGTGCGGGGAAGCTGCGATGGCAAACCGCTGGGATGTTCGGTGAAGCTGCGATGGCTAAACCGTGGGATGGTGTGGATAAAGCTGCGATGGCTGAATCCACAAGGCACAAGAGGGGGCTTCTGGGTGGGTGTGATGCTCACACCGGCGGTGAAACCTCAGTGGGTACGTTACAAGCTAGATGAAACCATTGAACAGTCTTGTAGTGATTTCCTGGCACACACCTTGGAAGTGTGTAAGAGTGCTCGTCGGTACAACGAGTATTCGGCTATCTAAGGATAATCGCGACTCATGGGGAACGTGTACATCCTCTGCAGAGTGTAAAACTGTTATAACAGCCGTGCTCACGGTCATGAGCGGCATGGACCCTCACATGATTAGTTGAAACCTGGGATGGGTTTGGATCGGATTTGGTTTGGATGGTTTGTCGAAGTGGATCTGTTTAGGCTATGGGTCGATCACGGTGTGACTCCGTGATGCGATCGAAGTAAGAGTCTTGAGGAGTTGCTGTAACCTTAAGTACTAGCATACCTAAGGCATAGACGTTAACCACAAGCTT
>JBNKXM010000655.1:0-627 GCA_050300315.1 Thalassotalea sp.
GTGTGCTCTTCCGATCTATGTTACAAAGTGCTGCTCGGACAACATTGGATACACGCTAATGAGTGTGTCCCGTCTACTCTTCATCAATGCGTCATCCATTGGATAGGTGATGAGGTGGTGGTGGTTGAAGCTGACAAGGAGGTGTGTGTTGCCATGGCTGAATCTCTAGTTGACATCCCAGGTAGGAAGATGTAGTGCTTATCCGGCAAGGACTTGATGGGGTACGACTACATTAGCGTCAGCAAGAATGGGTTTGTTTGATATGTGTAAAGCTGGTGATCGGTGTGACCCGGTTGACTCACGATCTTTGATAAATGATGTCGGTTAGCAAAGATCTTGAGTGGTTGAGTAGGCGGACAGCAGAGTATCATTCATATACGGATGATGCCATGGGCGTGGTGGAGGACTTAGACAAGTTAGGAAAGCTTAGCCGATGTTTTTCCTCGGCCTACATATGTAAGTGCACATGTAAATATGAGCCAAAAACAGAAAATAATCAAGTTGTTGAAGGCGTACACGTGCTGTTTTCCTTGGGATTACACCGAGATGCCTGGGTTAAGTAGGGAGCTCGTCGAACATCAGCTACAAATTAAAGCCAGTTTTAGACCTTATAAATAGGGAGCCCAG
>JBNKXM010000656.1:0-622 GCA_050300315.1 Thalassotalea sp.
GGTCTAACGACATTTACATTATGTGGTACAATGATGCAATTTTCTAAGTAGAAGAGACAGCTAAGACACTGTGTGGTATAATGGACCATCTCCAAATTTTGTCTTAATAAATACATTATGTGAGGATGGATTAAATGTTTTTCTTTGTGAGACGCGCTAGAGACATGCTCTTATTGAAGAACCCTTTTTCATTTTACCCCCTAGTGATGGCTCAAGAGATAGGTTACATGCCCTAAGGCTACTCCCAATGGAGTATTTCATTTCATTGTTTCTAAGAATGTCGTGTCATCAAAAATATTTTAAAACTGTAAATTAAAACAACAACTAAAACATATGATTTTATTTTAGAGTTTCATAATACTAAATTCTATGTTGTTCCATTGATTGTATCTGAGATGAAATGAAATTTATTGACCCTAATGCTAGTTTTATGTGATTTCATTTTTTTGAACAGTGTACATCCGATGAAACCTCTCTTCTCCATTTCTTTATAATTTTTTTGTCATATCATAAAAAATCATATGTGACACCTCATTTATTGAAAATGAAGAGTAGCCTTCGAATTATCGGGGTTTCATTTCCCAGCTAACGCCTCTACGGTCCAAAGCTCTAGCCTTTAAAC
>JBNKXM010000657.1:0-617 GCA_050300315.1 Thalassotalea sp.
CTAGTGGTACACAAGTAATAATCGAGGATGGTTTACTGTATCCCGACTCTAATCACTGTCATTAGAGGCTTAATCTTTCATCAAGTGGTTTGGTTAATCAAGTTCTAACCAAGTGGAAGGATTCAATTTAATTTTCAATTTTTAACCTTCCAACTTAAGTCAATAAATTCCTAGATTCAAGTTCAAACTCTTCTCCATGCATGGAGTTGATCACTAGGTGCAAATACAAGTCTCTTGTCCAAGTTTCATTCAAATTTGAAGATTCCAAGAAGAAATTCTATTAAATTTTATTAAATTTCAAACCTAGAAGCTTCTATGAATTTTCATTCATCATCCACATTGAATCTGAAGAAGTTTCTATGGAGAAATTTGTTCATCTCTCCGAGGTCTTCAAAACCATATTTTACTTCAAATTTTTGGAGCTCGGGAATGGCATTTTTGGGGCGGTCAAAGTTTGAAATAATTTGAGATCATTTAAATTCAATCGGATTTCAAATTCTTTTTCGAACCAATTCCACCGCCATTGCCATCCACTGTGTCGGGGCCATGCCGCCCATGCCAGCGTCCGTCGGCCTCGGGCCGCTGCCGGTCGAGCGTCGCCCGTCGGTTGGGGCGAG
>JBNKXM010000658.1:0-609 GCA_050300315.1 Thalassotalea sp.
TGGTGAGTGGCTTGAGCATTAAGGGGTCAAGATTTGGTGGATGATGAAAGGTAGGGGAGAGTGGAGGCCAAAGCTTGGCCAGCCGACCAAAATGGGTGGTCGTCTGGCCATCAGTCGTCTGGCCATCACCTCCCCCCTTTCCCTCCATTCTTCTCTGCTACCTTCCTCTTTACCTAAACCACCATATGGCCACATGGGCTGGCCGGCCACCCCTTGGCTCCCCTACAAAAGGGTTGCCAAGGGGAGCCTTCTCCTTCATCCCACAAGCTCACAAGCAACCTCAAATTTCCTGAATCCTTCTCCAAGTTCTTAGCTCGTTTAAGTTAGTATAAGAGTCTTAGTGTTTATAGTCGAGCCAAGAAAGTTTTCTTGCTAGCTTCATCGCTTGCAATCTCTCTGCACAACTCTTTGTTTCCTTCCACCCATTCGGCTAACGCTAACACCTAGGGTGCTAGGTACTTCTAGTTGTGTGTTGTTGTTGCAAGTATTGTGCAGGATGAAGAAGTTGTTGAGTGGAGTGAAGTGAGCACTCTCGTCTGGCCCATCCAGTCGAGGCTCTGGTTCACGCTCCAGTGACAATGGATCACAAGACTCACCATGGTCTTCGTC
>JBNKXM010000659.1:0-603 GCA_050300315.1 Thalassotalea sp.
AATTGTTTTACCCACATGAACTATAAGAAGGTGGAAAGATTAGTATCTTGCAAATTAAATTATGTGATAATTTAGCTGATTTATTTACAAAGTCTTTACCTTTAGCCATATTTGATAAATGCATGAAAGACATTGGTATTGTAACACCCCATGTCTCTAAACCACATGATTATGTTGATCACATGTTTAAGAGACCCTAAGAGTTTGTTGGAATTCAAAATCAGGATTTAAATTTGAAGTTTTCAAGTTCTGTATAGTGTGGACTATTAAGCTAAGTCTGCAATTTTTCTGAATTAATTGGAATCCAATTAGACCACACTCCTAAAATAGGAAGTGTTCCTCATTACTTGATCTACAAGTTTCCAAATCTGCAAAAATTCATGAACTCAAGAAGTATTTGTTTCAAGGGTCCAAACTGAGCTAATCAAGTCATTTTTCAGACTTAGCTTAACGTTTATCCCTTTTTGAAATTCACTATCTTCTTTGATCTAGGGAGTTACTATATGCATGTCACCCACATCATAGTCCAATCCTTAGAGATCACCATGGAACACTTCTTGTCCAATGTGGAACTCTGGTGCATTTGCAATCAGGTGTGCAATT
>JBNKXM010000660.1:0-600 GCA_050300315.1 Thalassotalea sp.
GGCTGAACTTCAGTTAGAAATCTTGTGTCTTTGTGTCTCTCATATTGATTTACTTCCTATTTTTATTCAAGCTTTGTTCTTGTTTAGAGTTTGACCTAACCCTAGATTTGAATCTTAGAGTTTAGATTGCTTCTATTTGTTACCGTTATTTATCTAAAGCTCCATATTGTCTAACTTGCTAATAGTAAGCTTATCGGGACCTAGACGCATCGTCTTGGCTCCTGATCTACTTTTTCGCTGCGCGAAGTTTCTGGTGACCGGACATATCTGACCTGAGATTGGACATATCTGGCTCTGCAGTTTTTAACTATTTAAATCAAGTGAGTTTTATGTTTGGTTGCCTATTCACCCCCCTCTAGGCATCTTTCAATTGGTATCAGAGCCTAACCTCACTTTCAGCTTAACCGTCGTGAGGAACGATGTCATCGGAAGGTGAAAAATGTCTAGAACTTGTTTTGCTTGATGGTTCTAACTATGAGTCTTGGTGTATTTCCATTTTGAATAATATTGAGGCTTTTAATCCTTATTTATTGAGTACTGTCAATTCAAGCATTTGTCCCCCGAATATCACTTGGGCTAACCTCTCCGAGGAGGAAAGAA
>JBNKXM010000661.1:0-598 GCA_050300315.1 Thalassotalea sp.
AAAGGTTTCACCGTTCATTGTGGTATCAATTTGCGGTAGACCACGAATTTGTACAGGACCACCTTCACCGGCGACACGTTCAATTTGAACACCTGTGATACGTTGTAATGAATCAGTGATAGTAACGTCCGGTAATTTACCGATATCTTCAGCTGCGATACCGTCAACTTGCGAATTAGCAAAACGCTTACCATTGATACTTGCTTTTGAAGAACCGCGAATGCCGGTAACTTCAATCACTTCGATTTCTTTATCTGCTTGATTAGCGTTGTCGGCAGCCATTGCAAATGGCGTAGCACCACCTGCAAGCACCATAGCGATTGAACTCGCTAACACGCCTTTTTTAAATGTTTTCATTAAAATTCCCTCGATGTCTTTCTTATACAATATTTATCATTGTTATCATCTTATTTTTGTAAGCGCTTACAAAAATAATGGGAACATTTAAACGTGTGTAAGGTTTCAATGATCATAACTTCTAATTGTAAGCGCTTACATTAACTTAGTTTATGTTCAATTTATCGTCAACGATTATTTTGCGCAAATTTATAAATTTATCTTAATACTATGAATATAAAGAAATATTTTATTAAATAAA
>JBNKXM010000662.1:0-594 GCA_050300315.1 Thalassotalea sp.
GCAATGACAATTGTAATTCTTAGGGTGTCATGATGGTGATGAGCAAAATGCTCATCAAAACTTTATAACAATCACAACAAAAGTGATGATGATTCTTATTATACACACTTAGTGATATCAAAATAAAACTTATTATGTCAGAAAAACAATACCAACAAAAACTCAATGGATAACTTAATTTGGCAAAATAACACTTGTCATTCACAATATGATGACCAAATCCATTATTATCAAAACATGAGTACTTGAACAAAAAAAATTTCTCAAGGAAGGCACATGACAACATCAAGCTAATGAATCACAAAAGTCATTGCTTATTACAAATGAGAGCTTTTTAATGGCTTGAAACTTCTAATTGTTCATCCTTCTCTTAGTTGAATCTCCTTCCGGTGCAACTGTAACACCCCCAAACAACTTCGACAAGTTTGGAGGCGTTACCATGCTACAAGACAATAATAAACAAATGCAATAGAAATATAGGCATAAATCTAAAAGACCAGAGTAAGCAGAAGCAACTGTCAACATTTAATTCAAACCAAACGAGTATAACGAAACTCTGAAAGTAACCATTATTATTATTACAACACGTGTTTG
>JBNKXM010000663.1:0-594 GCA_050300315.1 Thalassotalea sp.
CTCCTTGTCATTTGAGTTTACTCTTGAATTGTGCTTGTCACCACTTTTGTAGCCAATACCATTTTTGATGTGTGACCTCATTGCATTTAAGAATACACTTCTTGCATATTTAATTTTTCATCAATATTGGTATTTTCTTCCTTCTTGTGATGAGTGAGCTTCATTTGTTGTTGATGAGCAAGCTTAGGCACGGTTTTCCCTTCTCAAGCTTATTCACCATATTTCTATGGTTATCTTGAGATGGTCGCACTTTACCTTTCTTCACAATCTCACTTACCATTTGCTCAAGCATCTTGACTTCTAGCTTCAAGTGATCATTTTTTGAGCAATTGCTTCATCACAAGTCTCCACACTCACTTGACTTGTGGAGGCTTCATTGTTGGTTGAAGTTTTGGAGGTGCTTGACCAAAGAGCATCAAATTGCACTTCAAGATCTTGATGTGTCTTTAGCAAGACATCATATTGACTTTGAAGAGCACCAATTGAGCTCTTGAGACTACAAGTAGTCTCCTTGCTTTTAGCAAGTTCTTGGTCAAGCTTCTCCACCTTACCTTTTTAAGTGATAGGAGCTTCTTGAGTTCTTCGCTAATTTTT
>JBNKXM010000664.1:0-593 GCA_050300315.1 Thalassotalea sp.
CTTGATCAAGTGTGTCCTCAACACATCATCTGAATGATATTCTTCTCATTCTTGTAATGTTTGCAAGGACAATAAATGAAGCCTCTACCATTGTCCACCATATCTTTCTTCACGAAATCGATGAATGCATCTAACACATTGATATACTCATTGGAAAGGCGTGGTCCATCCAACTTCGATCCGACGATGACATCGATCTATATATATATATATAATATGGCACTATATACGGTTAGAATTTTACCTAATATTAATCAAAAATTGCAAATGATGAGGAAATCATGTATTGGATGAAATATGGCACTATATACGGTTAGAATTTATTCAATTTTTAATTATGTCAAGATCTATTTAATAAGGAACACAAACAAAAAGAGGAGAGGAGAATGAGAGAAGGAGGATGAATAACCTTACAAGAATTGTAAGATCACAACAAGAGTTTTTGGGAGAAAAAAATCATAAAAAAGGCAAAAACAGGGCGCTGCAATGTTTGACGCCGCCGCCCCTGTTCTATCCTACCTGGGTCACGCGCCCGCCCTTAAAAGGGGAGGGAACCAAAACGGTGATGCGCTTAACTAATACGCACCACTCCT
>JBNKXM010000665.1:0-587 GCA_050300315.1 Thalassotalea sp.
TTGTTTGATGTACTGTTTTATTTATTCTTTGTATTGCTTGTTTCCAGTCATTATTATTTAGACGTTGTGAACCTCAAAAATCTTCAAGACCTTCAGGAAGAAGACTTTGAGCAGCAACTAGTAGGGAAATAAGGCAAGTGTTCCTTCACCATATTGATCTATATGCTTTCTCCCTCTAGTTACACATTTGCATGCATTAATTTGATTACCTATACCTTGAATACCCTTAGGATTGGATTTATGATTGTAGATTTGCTTAGCCCTGTAGTCTTTAGTTATTGTACAAGTCTTCCATCTTATATGATGTTGATTTATGGCTTACGGTTTAGAGTTGAAAGTTTGGTCTTCCATCTATTATGATGTGAGGTGACCATAGTAAGGATCAATGTTGTGGTTTGAGCATCGGATGGAAGGGTGGAGATGGTTGGATTCCGTCAGGTGATGTTGTTTGTCATGCTCGAATCTGCTAAGGACAGAAATATGGGAGTAGACACCCCAGGACAACATGTGCCACCACGTGTCTGATATGGAAGGGCTTACTGACTAACTAGGAAGGCTCTAGTGAGTTTATCTTATTGGATGAGCGG
>JBNKXM010000666.1:0-584 GCA_050300315.1 Thalassotalea sp.
GGGTCCGATTTTGACATAGTAGGGACTTGTGAATGGTTGTCATACGTGAGAGCCTCCAGAAGTCAAGCGTATGGCGTGTTGATTAGGTTCTTCCCCTGTAGGGTGTATATCAATTCAAATTGCCGCGACACTCTCGGATATGAGTGGTTGCTTGTCCGTTGATATCATCTCGTAGTATGTCTTGCTGGATTGGTGGCTTGGATTAGAGGATGATGGTTATGAGCAAACCACAAGTGTTGAATCAAGTTAATATTTAACTTTTTCTTGTTCATATGAGTTCCTTACTTGACTTAATATTGATTCTTCAATATGCAACTATTTATTGGTTGATTAAGCATGTTGATCACATAGTTTTATTTGCTTCATAATTATACTTCAAGTGATGTATCAATGAATACTTTGTACTTCTCATTTAAAACATGCTTATTCATTTAACATATGATAAGTCATTTAATCAAGTTGTCATTCAATACACCAAAATTCACTAGGGGCCTAGATGCACTTTCAATCTCCCCCTTTTTGGTGATTGATGATAAACCTTGATTAAAGATTTCAAAGAATATTAAATAAGCATTTTTAATACA
>JBNKXM010000667.1:0-583 GCA_050300315.1 Thalassotalea sp.
GTATAGCGGCAAGCGTACCAAATGTACCTGGTGCTTTAGGTGCTAAACCACTACCAAATCCAAGCGCTAAAAACTGAATGGGATCTGATAGCTTAAAGTGGACTTTTTCCATCTTCAATTATTCATCTTTATCAAAATGTTCAAAACCTTTAACATTGATCTTAGTCGGTTGGCTATTCAAAGTGGTGGTAATTTTACCAGTTGCATTTAGCTGCCCAATACAAGTAACCGTTACGCCTAGGTTAGCTAATGCGGTTTCCATGCCGACTTTCTTGTCTTCAGATACGGTAAATAACAACTCATAATCATCACCACCTTGCATCGCAAGTTCAATCGCTTGCTCTTGGCCTAAGGTATCATACAAAACATTAGAAATAGGCAGTTGATCAAGAACCACATTGACGCCGACGTTTGATGCTTGGCAAATATGCTTGAGATCTGAAAACAAGCCACATTGTAGAGTTTGCATATGCCACACCCTTCTTCTGTGGTGTATCTACCTATTTCGTGGCCGCATTTTCTTTCTTCCCATTTGTGTTTTTTAAAGCTAGCTATATGTTTGGATGATTTGCATGGCTGCATC
>JBNKXM010000668.1:0-578 GCA_050300315.1 Thalassotalea sp.
GTAATACATCTTGTATTGATGTAAACATGTTACATAATTAAGAGTAATTGTGTTTTTATTCCTACTATAAGTTGAGGGAATAATCTTACAAATTAAATTTTGTGATGGATTCACAAAGTATTACAAGGTTTAGGGGGAGTCTACTCCTAAACAATAACATATTTAGATATAAGATTGCACTCTTTTTACTTTGTGACTTTTCCTAGACGGTTTCTCATAAATATTTTTAATGAGGCAATATCAATACAAGAAGATGTTTTGCCTAATTTTTTCCTACCATGATTTTTAAAGGGTAATATCATACGACATAAGGTTGCCCTCTAAACTCTATTATGATTTGAGTTTAAGGCAATAGTAAATGCATTGGATCACTTGTGTTGCTCGGATGCAAACGGGGTATATTAAGAGTAATGTCACTCTTAATTATTTTATGGACACCAACTTTTAGAAAGTGGTGAGATAAGTATCTTATAAATAAAATCTTGTGATAATCACATATATTTATTCACAAATCGTTACTTTTAGCTATATTTTACAAGTGTGTCAAAGTCATTGATATGAGGAGACTTAAAGATTTG
>JBNKXM010000669.1:0-577 GCA_050300315.1 Thalassotalea sp.
AGCTAAATTTTGCATGTTCCCTAGATGGTAGGGCAGGGTTTGTAGACCACTTGGGAGCACACCTTGTCCAGGTTTGAGTTCTGGTAGAATTATTGCAACACTACTAAATCCCTTAGTTGATCACCTTTCCAGGAGTTTTCGGGTTTCGCTTAGCTGATAGCATTTTTGGGATTTCATTATCTCCTTTGATTTTGGGGTACTGAGTATGAATATCAACTAGAGGTTAGAGCAATGTTTGGAGAGCACTATGGATCACTCCTTGCCTCAACTAGAGCTCTGGTCGATTTGGAAAATGAGTTAAAATCAGCCTAAGTGAGCAGTTTTCAGGCGATTCAAATTTGGAATGTAATCTTCAGTTTAATTCAAAATCCGTGGAGAATCAGAAGAAGTTGCAATTACAAAAGTTGTTTCAAATTACACCTTCTTTCTCCACAAATTTTCTAGGAATTTTTTTTCACCCTTAGCTATTTTTCCCATGGATAATTTGATTTCGGCATTGAAATTCAATTTTGAAAAATGAATTTAGCGCGGCCCACTTGTCAGTGGCGCTGAGGCCGACACTGGGCCCGCTTGTTAG
>JBNKXM010000670.1:0-574 GCA_050300315.1 Thalassotalea sp.
TAGCAGGTCAAATCAAGTGACTAAAGTGAGATATTTTTTTCTTAGTAACCAACACATATTCCACTACATCAACATCCAAACGTGACTAAGAGTGTGACATGCACAAGGTTATGTTGTGGTGAGATATGCATGAATCTGAACAAGCCCAAAGTTAATGTACAAATCCATTCAAATCAAAAATCAAATCAAAATAGTTCAGTTGCTACAGTCAGCACATATTCAAACTTCTCCTACGTTGTGCTCTCTCTATTTTTAAATTATTATCATTATTAATTTTTTATTTATATTTGATCATTCGTCTTATTTAATTTTTTTAAAAAAATTATCATATATTTTACTATGATTTATTTTATTAATAAAGAAAATTTAAATACAAATTATAATTTTACACATTTGAATAAATATTTTGAATAAGATGAATAATCAAACATAATTCAAAAAGTCAACAGCAACAACAATTTAAAAATGAATGAAGTATTCGTGGGGAGCATCCATTGACCATTGTGCGCTGGCTTTATTCCCACTTTCCCGGTAGGGAGTTTCCGGTTGTAGAGGTTTATCTTAGGTGTATTTT
>JBNKXM010000671.1:0-571 GCA_050300315.1 Thalassotalea sp.
CGAAACATCTGAGTCGAAAAAGATTAGTATACAATTTTATGAAGAGAAATAATTATCTTAGAACAACATCATCTAATTTACTTATCAAAATTCATTAGCATTAGAATCTACTTCGGCGACACATGCATCAAGTCTTTTTTCTCTTTCCATAATCGGTTGTGATTTTCAAAGGCATTTCTTTAGAGGACCTTGTTCTTCTTCCATTAACTCTACATCACATTTTGCTAATTCTGTGAGTCCCACCCCGTCAGATACAGTGAAACTCTGGGGTCCTTCAATTTCTTCTTGATAGATATGAATGACATCATCATCATCGTGTCTTTCCACGTATGCATCATATCAACGAATGTCCATTTCAGGATAAACTTTATATACCACCCACCAATTTTTCATGCTTTTGTGAGGATAACTTAGGTAGTACACCTACTACACTTGATGTGCAAACAAAAAATTATTGCCTGAATAGTGTGATTCATGTTTCACCTCCAGCATACCAAAATCATCCACTCTGGTGTCGTTGACTGGATCAAACCGATCACATTGAAAAAACACAACTTTCAGCTCTTTGGTG
>JBNKXM010000672.1:0-567 GCA_050300315.1 Thalassotalea sp.
GTAAATCTCGTACTACCGTTACCAATTTATTAAGACTAAATAATTTAAATGATGAAGTGAAAACACTGCTTGAACATGGTGATATAGAAATGGGTCATGCGCGCGCCCTGCTCGCATTAAAAAATGATGAACAGACCACAGCTGCCCGCACGGTTGTCGCAAAAGAGCTCAATGTTCGAGAAACCGAAGCCTTGATCAAGAAATTGCAGGAACCTGAAAAACCAAAAGCTGAAAAACGCAAAGATCCAAATACTCAATCGTTAGAACAAAACCTTTCTGAAAAACTCGGTTCACAAGTGACCATTTCTCATAATAATAAGGGAAAAGGAAAACTAGTCATTTCGTACACCAACCTAGAAGAACTTGATGGAATCGTTGCTCGATTTGGTTCTTTTTAGTAATTACTCCAATTAGAGTAAATGATTTGTTAAATATCGCACATATTGAGGGCATTAGATGCCCTCTTTTGTTGCATTAATACCGTAATTAAGTATACTTGCGTCGGCTTGATTAAGTTATAAATTCAACTTAAAAGAAGCATAAGTTTTACGAAGATTTTCGTTTGGA
>JBNKXM010000673.1:0-567 GCA_050300315.1 Thalassotalea sp.
TTCAATTTGGTATCCATAAGTGAATCCCTGCTTCCACGTCCCTTGTTAAGTTCTTCCTGCAGGGTCACAACTTGCATGAGCAAGCTGAAAATATTGATTCAACTCCCTACCACTGTGTCAAATATGCCAATTTGGCTTATGAAAATTGAACGGACAGTTTTTCAAACACAATCAACCATTATCATAAACCAACCAAAATTTATAAATAGCATTTGGATTCATCTATATATACCCCATCCATTCTTAAATTCATACTTCATCTATTCCTAAATTATTATTGTTGTTGATTTTTTGTTTTACATTTGACTATTCATCTTATTCAAAATATTTGTTCAAATATGTAATAATGTAAGTTGTATTTAAATTTTATTTAGTAATAAAATAAATTATAATAAAATATATAATATTTTTTAATCTGTTTAAATAAGATAAATAGTCAAACGTAACAAAAAAAAATTAAAGATGATAATAAAAAAAGAGAATGGAGAGAGTATTACACAAAGTTACTTATTTGTCTCTTCCTTTATAAGTGCGTGAATTCGATGCTTCTTCTCCTGTTTGCTTAGC
>JBNKXM010000674.1:0-565 GCA_050300315.1 Thalassotalea sp.
CGCGAGGCCAAGCTCTGGTGAGCTGCCGCCGCCCTGTGCTCCTTGGTTCACCGTGAGTCGGAGTAGCCGCGGTCTACCGATCCATGGACTAAGTCCATGTGATTTTCGGTTTAAAAATAAATCTCCAGCTGGAAAATCAAAGCCAGTTTTACAAAGAGCCCCCTATTTTTGCCACAAATCAAGCCACATTCCACCAATATTCCAAACAGCACCCCTGGAATCCAAAAGTATTTCCAGATATAGCCCTAGCCACTTTCCAGTAATTACAAATAGGTCCCTAAAATTCTTTTTGCCATATCTTTGCAACTGCAACTCCGATTTCGGCGATTCTCACTCTAAAATCCTCATAATCACTTCATCTTTCAACTCATGCATTCATAATACATGTTTGTTGCATATTTATTGATTATGTGTATACTTCATGGTTAGGTAACGCTGTACCGGAGCCGTTCTTTGAGGACTTCCAAGACCAAGCTTTCGAGGAGTCCCAACTGTTCTTCACGGATCAACAAGGCAAGTCACCTTGAACATTTTGCACCTATAGTTATTTTCTCTATCTATTCTG
>JBNKXM010000675.1:0-563 GCA_050300315.1 Thalassotalea sp.
AACAAAACTCAAGAATAGTGGTTAGATGCATTGGGGCTTGCCTTGATCACAACAATATTAGCATCTTCGCAACTCGATGTTTGTGGACCTCCAAACACCCATCGTACTTGCTCCGCTTGAATTTTTGTTTTCTGCTCCACGTGATCTAGCGCATATGCAAAAGCTGGACACAATTATATAGTGCAATGCATGAGATGCAAAGTGCAATACGATGCATGAGTATGAGCAACCTCAGCATACTAACCCTTATAATTAATTTTACTAATTTACCCCTAGCATTTCTATTTATTACCAAAGTAACTAACCATTAGAAATTTAATACCATGCATTTTATGAATCTAACTATGCTCTATGATTTTATATAGGTCCTAAACATCAAGAAGAAACATTCTATCAAGAATGAACATTTTTCTAAGCATATTTAATTTACGACAACATATTTACTATAAAAGCAGAAATTAAAACATAACAATTATTCTGAGCAGAAAATAAATATGAGATATTTTGTATAAGCTAATGAACATTATGTGCACATGTATGAAAAGTTGCATGAATTTTTGTAA
>JBNKXM010000676.1:0-561 GCA_050300315.1 Thalassotalea sp.
TGGTTATCGAGTAATAACTGATACGCGCTGTCAAGATCCGATTGTTTAACAAGAATATCAATGTCAGCCATATATCGTGTTCCAAAGTCTTGGTAGCTACCATTCGATAAACTTGCTGCACCTTTTAAAACAATCACCTCGATCCCCTGCTCATTGAGTATGCGGCAACATTGCGTTAACTCCTCAACAATCTGAATTGCGCGCTGTTGATAGGCGACATCTATTTCCTCAAGATATTCCCTTAACTGTAACGGCAATACTGACCACAAATTTTTTGCTTTGAGCTGAAAAACCAGAGCGCCAATTAACCAAAATTCATGAGCGATTGCCACAAGTGGTAAATACACTTCTTCACGCACTAATCGTTCAATATCACTTGCTGGCAGCTGTTCATTTGCGCTAAGCAAGGCGCATAGTAATTCAATCGTCGCGGGCTTGATTTCTGAGGTGCATTTAGCCGTATTTTTCATCAGTGAAACAGTAGATCTAATGCTTGACTAGAATGACGATACACTAAGCTATAACGTGTCATTTTAGCAATAAAAGCAATCAAGTGATCAA
>JBNKXM010000677.1:0-561 GCA_050300315.1 Thalassotalea sp.
TCTTTTACGTGTATTACATCGGCGGTTTCTGCCGTGGCGCCAAATTTACAATCAAAGTCCCAATAATCCGCATCTGCTGGTAATGCTTTATTACGTTCTCTTTTTAAGTACTTTTTGACTTCGTGCTTAATTGCATCAACAAGTCTTGGCGTTTTAATTTTTTCATGGGTTAATGAAAATGTTTTTCTCATGTAGGTACCTTGGCTGGGAAAAAAAGGGAGTCTAAGGTGACTCGTATTGTTTAGATCAACATGCTCTAGTTTAGTACAAAAATCAGATGCTCACGCGGCAAAATAAAAATTTCGTTCTATACTCTATGGCATTAATCTTTCAGAACAAGGATGTTCGTCATGATGATAAAATACTTCCCGTTATTGTTCAGCCTCGTGCTCATTCCTAGCGTTGTTGCGCAACAGGCACTACCGCTACAACATGGCGTTGTCATCGCAAAACACTATCAAATTAGCGATTATTGGGTCAGTGAAAAGCTAGACGGTGTAAGAGGCTATTGGAACGGCTATCAGTTATTAACCCGCCAAGGCAATCGCATAGCTACGCCAA
>JBNKXM010000678.1:0-560 GCA_050300315.1 Thalassotalea sp.
GAAAGAAGTTAGATCTATGTTTACTGCGGTGAAAACTCGTAAGCCAAGTGCGTCTCGCGCACGATCTAGAGAGGTATATCTAGTGGCTACTGGCTTTAAAATGTAGTAAATTAGTAACTAGTATTTCAACGCACTCAATAAAAAAGTATGTTTTGCGATTTTAGAGTGTGAAATTTATCAAGAGGTCATTAAGTTGAGCGATATGGCAAAAAATCTTATTTTGTGGTTAGTAATAGCCGTAGTGTTAATGTCGGTGTTCCAGAGTTTTACTCCGGGAAGCGGCAGTGAACAACAAGTGAATTACACACGTTTTGTTCAGGACGTCCGTCAAGGGCAAGTTCGTGAAGTTAACGTTGATCGTAATGGTGTGATCAAAGGCGTTAAACGTAGTGGCGAAACATTTGTTGCGGTGATCCCTGGTGGCTATGATCGTGATTTAATTAATGACTTGGTTAAACAAGGCGTTAATGCGTCGGGTGAATTACCAGAAGAAACCAGTTTCTTAACCACCATTTTTATCTCTTGGTTTCCAATGATTTTACTGATTGGTGTGTGGATCT
>JBNKXM010000679.1:0-560 GCA_050300315.1 Thalassotalea sp.
AGCCTAGTAGCTGATCATCAACAGAAGGTTGGCTTTGTCCCCACTGCTTCAATGGTTGTCTTGGGAGAGAAACTAGATACAGACATGCGGACCAGTTAACCATCGTGCTGTGGATTGGGTCGGGAGCCATGTTGCTCAGGAGCAGTGGCCCTGCTCAACTCTGTTGATGACTACTTGAAAGGTTGCTATACGTTGACCACGTGAGATACATATGATCTGGGACCATACGTGAACTGAGCGTGAGATGCGTATGGCGTGTTGGTCGGGTTTTCCCCTGTAGGGTGTGAATCGATTCGAATCGCTGCGACTCTCAGATACGAGTAACTGCTTGGTTGTGGTAGTCATCACGTAGATAACTTAATGCCATGGATTATGGCTTAATATGGAATTGTCATGCTTTTCTATAATTACTTGTTTGCAACTCTTGATTGATTAGTTTAAATGGTAGCTTTTAGTTATAATGATTTGAATATAGCTGGATCATGAAAGTAAGAATGGAAATGTCTTGAATAGAGCTAAAACTTGAAAGAAAGGATTCACTCTTAACGTGGGTTTGTCAT
>JBNKXM010000680.1:0-560 GCA_050300315.1 Thalassotalea sp.
GTTGTCATGTTCAGGGTTCTGAAGGTTGTAGCCCCTGCTTGTGTCGATTAAGGCTCACGTCAGCTGAGCCCTGAGGAACAATATTTGATTATGTACTGGCGCATATGGGATTTATGGGGGGTCCTATAAACTTAGTGGCTTCAACGGTCACTAAGTCGGATGATACCCTACCATGCCTCATGGATCTATAAGGGATAGTGTGTGGGCCACCCACAGATGTCCATCGAGGTATCACGTGGAAGACATGCACTAGGGTAAGGTGGGCTCGGCTTGACTCTTTGATAGTTGTTGTGAACTATGGCTGCATGTGAGGTATCGGAGGTCTTGCATGTGTCGTGTTGTCATGTTTTCTCTTGCAAGGTGTATATTGATTCGAATCTCCGCGACACTCTCAGACATGAGTGATGCTTGCTCGTTGTTGTCATTCAGTAGTAATTCAACTTCATTATATTGTTATGAGAACTATATGGATGATGATGACTACATTGTAGTCATGGATTATTGATAATCAATAATTGCTTTGTTACTTTTGCATGCTTAGAGTAAGATGCAAACTCTCT
>JBNKXM010000681.1:0-525 GCA_050300315.1 Thalassotalea sp.
GGAGTCTTTCCACAATTCAACTCCATCTGTAAGTATGAATAATGTGGATTCTATTACACATCTTGTAGAGACTTATTCTAAACAGCCCCACTACTTAAGGGCATACATTCTTATTTATCTTATCATGAGACTTTATATGTCTTACAATAATGTAGGACTTCCTTAATCAATTTTCAGTGATCTATGTCTGAAAAAACTAATATATGCCAAAATATTTCGGTTTTCTTATACTAAATCAGGGTGAATCTTATTTGAACATATTCAACCTTCTGACAGCTGAAGCATATGAAACTTACTCCACTTTGATCAATATCTTATTGGAATACTAGATTCTGAAAACTCATCACCTTTGATTCTTAAGGCAGGCTAGACTCGATGCACATGCATTACTTATTTCTTAATACCTTTTTCTAAAATTTGCCTTGTGCATCAATACCTATACCCCTTTACTTATTTAACATCTCAGTGAGCTTAAATTCAAATACAAGAGTAGCTCCACCAAGACATTTCTTATCACAAAATACA
>JBNKXM010000682.1:0-559 GCA_050300315.1 Thalassotalea sp.
TGTTGAGTACATTATGTACTCACACTTGCTATATTTCTTATTTTTGCTGCTATGCTCTGTTGCTCAGAAGATTAGGAGTTCTTTGATGAAGACTTCTTCTAGGCGTGCTGGGCCCGATCATCTGCCTATGGCGTGGTGTCTCTTTCTGTATTTTAGTCCTCCTGGACTTGTAATAAGCTTTTGTATTATGATTTGATGTAATAAATACTATTTATACTATTTATTTTACTATTTGTCACTTTATGTGTGAAACTTGATCCTGACACACATAAAGTAATGCATTCAGTTTTGACCTAAAAACTAGGTGTGACAAAGATGTACAACCGACAAATAGTTATAGTGAGCCTTGAGACTCAACGCGTCTGCAACAACATTTGCCTTGCTCAGATGGTAATACACTTCTAGCTCATAATCCTTGATCAACTCGACCCGTCTTCTTTGCCTCATATTCAGATCTGGTTGGGTAAAGATATATTTCAAACTCTTGTGTTCTGTATAGATGTGAACCACATTCCCAAGCAGATAATGCCACCTTGTTCTCAAGGCCATTACCACTGTC
>JBNKXM010000683.1:0-528 GCA_050300315.1 Thalassotalea sp.
TTGGTCATTTGGACATGTTTTTAAAACTATTGTGTTGTGCTTGTAAGAATCTTATTATGGCTTGTATGAACCTTATCTTATCTATGTTGTGAGCTATATTGTGATATGCTAATTATCTTGTATATTTTTTGTGATATGTGATCATGTGATATGGTCATGTTGAATATATTGCTTATCACGGATTCATTATTACTTCACTCACACATGTGTAGGCACCCCACAAAGTTTTGCAAAAATATATGGATAAGCTCTCATGTTCATATCTTAGTGTGATGTTTTCATGTCATCTCATATGCACACATCTAGGGGGAGCTAACCATATATTGTTGCAAAAACTCAATATTTTATCTCTTGTTGAAAATTCTAATTGGTTGTCATCAATAATCAAAAATGGGGAGATTGAAAGTGCATCTAGGCCCCCTAGTGGGTTTTGGTGTTTGAATGACAAAACAATTAAAGAGCTAATGACTTTTGCTTAGTGTGAAACAGGAAAAATGTCTTATAAATTACATTGAGATCATTCGTTAT
>JBNKXM010000684.1:0-558 GCA_050300315.1 Thalassotalea sp.
AAAGATCCAATGAGAGCATCATATGGCATAAAAGAATAATCTTTTAAGTAACATGCCATATGAATTCTTACTTTGCAACAGATAAGAAAAGAGAGATAAGTTAAATACGAGTACAAGGATAAGAACTTATCTTGGCATTGAGATTTGCATTGGATCTATATTTATATGATAGTTCATGCTCTTGACAATATAGCAATTTGTATCATCTTTTCTTTGATTGTTAAGCTTCCAATGCATCTCAATCTACCTACAACTTGATCAAGCAAGTTTTGGTATCCAAGCCTTGTTGGGTCCTTCATGGTTAGTCAACAAGTGTTTTGGTACCTAAATGCCACGATGACTATCACAAGGTGAGCTAACCACCTTTATAGTGCTAGTGTCAAATTTGGGTCCCAAGTGAGGTATATTATCATTGACAATCTTATGAATAAAATTTTAAGTTTTAGAACAATCCTTACTAAGGTGACCTTTGTCACGGCAAGTGTAGCATATTTGATGCTTGATCCTACTTGCTTTGTCCTTGGAATGCCTCTTGGCACTTTCATTCTTCATCATGTG
>JBNKXM010000685.1:0-558 GCA_050300315.1 Thalassotalea sp.
TATGGAAAATACCTAAAAATTAGTTCTAAGCTACCCAAACCTAGGAATATTGTTAGAGCACCCTTGTTCATGAGTTATGACCATGGAAATTTCATCTTTACCCTTGTTTAAGTATAACCTTATGTAATTAAGGTTTCTTTTAAAGAACTTAACAAGGTTTCTCCATGAACACTTAATGCTGATCCTAAAGCATAAGATCACCTCATGGTTGGTCATGAGTAGTGTTAGAAAGTATCGAATACCCTTTAAGCTATGTTCTTAAGTATAGTTAGCTTATAGGAGTTAATGAAGGAAACGAAATAGATAAGTCTTTAATCACCTTAAAACATGTGAGCCGTGTTGCTCTTGCTTTTCTTATCATTCTGACCCCGTTGGATTGGAGAGCACACCAAGCTTCAACGAAGCTAACTTTTCTTCTTCTGTTGACCAAGGCAAGCACCTTGCATCCTCAGATAGGATTTTCGCTTTATAATATTTACACTATGCCATGATTGTGCACTTAAGTATAAGAGTTTGATGAAACCCTAGTTGCACTAAGAACACCCTTACTAAACGACT
>JBNKXM010000686.1:0-557 GCA_050300315.1 Thalassotalea sp.
GCGCCAGTGTCATCCAAATTTTGGGTGTCGGCTGATTACGTCAGTCGATACCAAAAATAAAATATTATTTTTTGTATGGATTGACTTAAATAACCCATACAAAAATAGTATTTTTTATCGGTTGATTAAGTCAGCCGATAATAAAAATAAAAGCTCATTTTTTGTATCGGCTACAGTTATCAGCCCATACTAAAAATGAATAGCAAGTGTTACGATAAATCATTTTTCTAGTAGTGTACTTTTTTTAAAACAAACAATTACCACCTAAATGTGCATTCAATAAACATGTCCATGCCACTTATTAGTTTGAATTTCTCTCTCTCTATATATATATATGCAAACGCTATTAGTCACCTAACGTGATAATCACTCAATAAAAAATGGCTGATCAAAATATCAGTCATTTATGATTTTGGTCAACCATTTCAGATTATCAATATATTTTATTATAGAATGGCTAACAAAAATCACGAAATGACTGATATTTTGGTCAACCATTTTTGAGCAGGTGATCATCATCTAGGTGATGAATAGATATGCAAATTTCTGTGATCTAT
>JBNKXM010000687.1:0-551 GCA_050300315.1 Thalassotalea sp.
AGATGATCCTTGAGCAAGAAGCCCCAGTGTCGCAGGAAGTCATCTTGGCAGATGCTGAGCCTAAGATGTCGCAGCTCCGTCTCTATCATACACTCATGAGGGATTATGAGGAGCACCTGCTCAGGATGGAAGATGACTTTGATTATTTGGACGATGACCTGAATGAAGGTCGCTCTGACATGGATGAGTGGTTTCCCGAAGATGGGAGTAATGATCGAGATTGAGTCATCGAGTCTAGTCTTAAGTTTAGGATTAAGAATAAGTCTTTAGGAGTCATTTAGTTATCGAGTTGTAATTCAGAATATTCATTTGTGAGGATCATTTGCTTTGTTCGTGATGCTTATGTTTGATTTGGATCTTTGTTTGATTGTCGGTGTGTTGTGAGTCCTATCTCGCAACCGCACCTTAATCAACTATATTTATTAATAAAATTTAGTTCAAGTTATTTAGATATTTCCTATCTCTGTGGATTTGCCACCATTCTTTTCCCTTGCTATCGTTCTTTTGGGTATTCTTTATCTCATCAACACTCGTACTTCATATGGCCAACA
>JBNKXM010000688.1:0-547 GCA_050300315.1 Thalassotalea sp.
ACCTTAAATCTTGAGCTGTATCGCTCTTACCATCCTCACCCTTGTACCTTACATATCTTCATGCATCATACCGCATAGGTACTAACCCCATTGGATTGGAGAGCACGCCAAGCTTCGATGAAGCTAATTTTTCTTCTTCTCTCCAACAAGGCAAGCACCTTGCATCTTCCTTCAGCAGAGTACGCCATGATTGTGCACTTAAGTATAGGAGTTTGATGAAACCCTAGTTGCACTAAGAACACCCTTACTAAACCACTTTGTTTACCCCTATGAAGAAAGATAACGATAGTATGCTATCCTTAGTTGTGATGATAACTATATTGTTGAATGACTACTTTGTAGTCATGGTTTATGATAATCAATATTGTTGGATACCTTTGCATGCTTAGATTAAGATGCAAACCTTCACATGTTAATCAACATAACTTGGCTAATTAACATGCTTAATAGTACTTAATGTAGGTGCTAGTAGGCTTATGAGTTCATTAGTCTGAATTAAAGATATTGCATGTCTAGCGGTGATCGTTCAATTATCATGAATAAGTCT
>JBNKXM010000689.1:0-547 GCA_050300315.1 Thalassotalea sp.
CGCCCAGGCTGGCGTGCTGGGGTAGGCGACACCCGACCCGTGGGCCGGCCAAGGCATAGCAGGCCGTAGTTAGCCCCCTCATGGTCGGCCCGTGGGCTTGCTTCAGCCTGTAGCCGATTTTGTTTTTTTCTATTTTCAAATTCTTTTAAATCTCAGGAATTAGCTCCAACTTCAAAAATCCGTAGAAAATTTTAGAAAAATTCAAAAGAAATTTTTCTAGAATCCTTGTGAGCAGATCTATCTAGAATACTTGACCACATTGCCATTTTCTTGATATATATCTGTATAAAAATGCATGAATCCAAACATTGTTAAATTAATACAAAAATATCTACACAAGATCTTGAGCTGATTATTTGCATGTCACTTCCTATCCTGTTCCTAAGCCCACATAAAATAGCTCATTAATTTTCTCTGTCCAGAATAATTGTTATCAATTAATCCTGGTGGTAGTTTCATTAAATCACTAGAAATAGTTCTTATTCTGAAAATTGCTCAACTTTGTCTTGTAGGTTCACCATGACTACCTTTACCTGCAGTAAATAGG
>JBNKXM010000690.1:0-546 GCA_050300315.1 Thalassotalea sp.
CTGAGCAAATTAGATCCGTTGAGGATCTCCACAATTGCCTTGTACTCCACTCGTCCTGAGCCCAGAACTCTCTTGATTCTGAACTCTGGTGGAGTGGTGATGTCGAGGCAGTTCAGTAAATCCCTCAGTCTGATGGTGGTGATCAGGGCTTCATTTCTAGAGGTCTTGATCTCATCGGCGTCATGATACGTCTTGTCCTTCTTGGCATCGCTCAAAGGAGTGTAGTCTTCATCATCTTCGTCTTCATTGTCGATGTCATGGTACTCCTAATGCTACTGCTCCTCAGTAGGTGTGCGTTGAGATGCCTGGCTACCAGGTACCACTAGCTCAATCTCAAAAGGCTCCTCCTCCTGAGATGCACGTGGTGGTGAGTCATGATGAGGCTCTTGTGGTGGTGGCACGTTCTGAGGTGCCAACTGACCAGTGGCCTAATGACCAGTGCTCTTGCGGGCGGTGAGGCAAGTGCGAGCCCTCTATCATTGGAACAAGAAGAGTGTAAGATAACAACTTTTTTTAAAGAACCCCAGAAAATAGGGACAAGGGCAA
>JBNKXM010000691.1:0-544 GCA_050300315.1 Thalassotalea sp.
TCACGCCGCATAACTCAATCTTATGCCCGATGGTGATTTCAGTATCACTGCAGCCCCAGCTCCAGAAACTCCCCAGGCTCCATCGTAGTATACATGCCACGACATTTCGACTACTGTGCCTTCGGTATAACCTAATGGCTCCGTCCAATCTGCAATAAAGTCTGCTAACACTTGTGATTTGATAGCACTTCTCTTCTCAAAATCTACCATGTGCTCCGATAGTTCCATGACCCATTTTTTGATCCTCCCCGAGGAATCCCGGTTTCCAAAAATATCATTCAATGACTGATTTGTCAGGACCCTGACTCTGTGGGCCTCAAAATAATGTCAAATCTTTCTAGCGCTCATGATGACTGCATAGCAGATCTTTGCCACCTCGGAAATATACTTCTTGGATCCTATCAAGACCACTGACACGAAATAGATGGGGAATTGTTGCTTCGTATTCCTGCCATCTATTGTGATTTCCTTCTCAATCACCAAGGCTCTGCCGATAGCTGAATGATTGGCGGAGACATATAGGATGAGAGGCCGCCCTTGCTCT
>JBNKXM010000692.1:0-542 GCA_050300315.1 Thalassotalea sp.
AGATTCAACTATTAGAAGAGATGTTGGAGAAGGTAGAGAAGGACAAAAAAATCATAATGCAACTAATTAACCATCACAAGAAGACAGCAGAGGCAGCCAAGAATAGGGTGAACGGAAATTTTCAAATGTTAAATTTATTTATTACCATGGTCTCATAATTAATAATTAAACTATATAAATTCATAATCAGGTTCAGTAGTTAGCAGAGCGATTGGCTAAGGCAGAGGATGAGATGGCCAAGAAGGCGGAGGCTGAGCGGAATACCGGCAGTTACTATTAGATGTCAATTATTTAGCTTTTATTGAAGTTGATGCTTCTATTTAGCTTTTGTTGAACTTGATGTATGAACTGATCTATGTATGTATATATGTTACTAGATGCACAAACTCTTTGTATGAACTTGATGAATGGTGTTATCAGCAGATTATGTTTTATTTCAGATTGCATCTTCTTTTAAAAACTAAATGCAGATTGTGTTTTCAATCCAGCAGTAGCAGATGAGCTGATGTCAATAAGCCTGTCGCTATTGTGGACATGCGTAG
>JBNKXM010000693.1:0-509 GCA_050300315.1 Thalassotalea sp.
AGAGCTATAGAATCCAGTTTTCAGACAACAATTTTCCCCTAGATTTTGGTTAGCGATTAGCCACCTTTGAAATTTCATAACTTCTCCAATTTTGAGAGATGGTGTAAGAGTGTCAAATTAATGGAAGTTTAATATCTCTGTTTCAATTTGGAGCACTAGTTGACCATTTTGGTGCAGTGGTGTAATTGCAACAGTGGGCCAAATATAGCTAAGTGATCAGTTTCCAGGTTTTTCCAGAAAATTGCTTAACGGTTAGCACATTTGGAAATTACATATCTTCTTCCATTTTGAGAGATTGTGTATGCATGTCAAACTGATGAGAGAACAATAATTATAGCTCAGTTTGAAACACTTTGTACTAAATTTTGATCCGTGGTGTATTTGTGTTAGAGGGTCCAACATCCCTAAGTGGCCAGCTACATTGAGTATGGAACACACTAAGTCCTTTTTACCACTTGTAAAGAAACTTCCAATATTTGAATACAAGTGAGTCAATGTAAAATTATATT
>JBNKXM010000694.1:0-540 GCA_050300315.1 Thalassotalea sp.
ACATTATATTTTTTTGGGTTCTCTGTCCCACACACCAGGTGTTCGATGAAATGTCTGTGATGACACAAACTGAGTTTTGATCTGATTTTTGCCGTTGATCTCACACGTGGTCTTGCTAGCACTGTTTCATATTTCCGCTACAGTCCCTAGCCCGGTTCTGAGGGCTGATAGCTTACCTATAGCTAGGCACTCTTGGCCGAGTTAGAAGAGAGGGGCGTCGGGTTAATTTCGGGATATAGGCCAAATTTTCTTGAGAAATTTTGATTAGCTCTCATTCACCCCCTGACCGTCTTCTCCGGTCCTTCAATACTGTTTATTAATGAATTATGATTATGCTTTACTATAATTACTTGTATTGCTACTCTTGTTTGAATTAGTTCAGGATTACCTACGTTAAAGCTTAGATGACTTAGCTTTATGCTTAAAGCTTAATCATAATAGATTAGATGGTAAAACTTAAAAGTAAGGACTCACTCCTAGTGCGGGTTTGACATAGTTATAAAGCCTATCCTATTTAGCCTTGCATGTTGGGAGTCGACT
>JBNKXM010000695.1:0-537 GCA_050300315.1 Thalassotalea sp.
GAAGATATTTTAAATTTCGTTTTCACCGTTATATTCTATGTGATGAGATGAACAAAATAAGATCTCACTTGCATATATTTTTTTAAAAATTAAACATATTTTATTCTATATTTACATATATTTATATTTACAATAAATTAAGAGTTATGAGCATGCAAGCTAATTGACAATATTATGGGCTGCTAACACTCTCAGGTCTTAAAGAATTTTTAAATCAACTTAATTTGATCTAATTTACATATATTTATATTTGTAATAGAACAAGAGTTATGTGACACACGAGTTGGGTCGTGGACTTTTTTTTTTGCCAGGCCGAGTTTAGCACAGTAAGCAGTGAGTAAAATTTTTATATCCTTCTATATTTTTAATTTTGATATTATTTTCTTCATGCATTTTTGATCTATGTTTATTTTGAGCTACAAAATGACCCATCATTATTCTATAATTTTAAATTTTGTTATACAATCCCACAACACTGCGGGGTTGCCAACGGTGTTGCAGGGTTGCCAACTAGTGTAGTATCATGTTTAAGCTTTC
>JBNKXM010000696.1:0-535 GCA_050300315.1 Thalassotalea sp.
AAGGGATCTTTTTTACATGTCTTATTAAGATTAGTATAATCGACACATATCCTCCATTCTTTATTCTTTTTGGGTACAAGAACGGGATTGGCAAGCCAATCCGGGTGGTACACTTCTTTGATAAAACCGGCATCTAACAACCTAGCAATCTCTTTTTTTATTACATCATTCTTGTCTTGGGTGAAAAGTATAAGTCGTTGCTTGACAGGCTTGGCATGTGGGTCCAAATGGAGTTCGTGCTCAATCAATTCCCTAGGGACTCCTGGCATGTCAATAGGCTTCCATGCAAAGATGTCCCTATTTTCCTAGAGAAATTTGATGAGTGTGAGCTCCTATTTGGAATCCAAGGTGTTGCCTATGTGAGCAACCTTTTAAGATTCCTCCGTAGACAATGGTACCTGCTTGCTGAGTGCGTCCTCCGGTTGAATGGACATCTTAAAAGCCTTTGAGTTAGGAATGATCGGGTCCTGGGGGGACTCAGCCAAAGACTCTTTCAGCTCCCAGAGTTCTACAGATGCTGTCAATCTGTCGGCCA
>JBNKXM010000697.1:0-532 GCA_050300315.1 Thalassotalea sp.
CCACCTCCACTCAAGTACCCACTATACATCAATCCACTTTGTTTGGATAGCAATCATTATTGTAATGAGAGTTGATTACTTTATTTGGCCCGTCCAGAATCTAAGGCTTTTCAATAATCCCATGCCGGCAACATTGTCGTGATTTATCATTAGATTTGAGAGTACCGGTGCTCACGGATGTAGAGAACAATGGAACACAAGGGACACGAGGGTTTATATAGATTCGGGCTTCCGTGAGGATAAAAATCCATTGTCCTGTGTGCATCAGTGTATTATGATCTGTTGGATTGAGACCCCCTCTACCCCTCCTTTTATAGGCTAAGGGGGTAGGGTTTACATGGATGTTCCGGTTAGTTATTATTGTACTTGACTGGGAATCTATCTCTACTTGCCCTATTTACAAGATTTGATCTATAATTATCTTCTAAACTGCATCAGTTATGGGCCTCCTAGCCTATGTCCTTTGGCCGAGTGGGATGACTCATGGCAAGCCCCCTGTTCCTCTCTACTGAGTCTAGGAGATGTGATACCC
>JBNKXM010000698.1:0-532 GCA_050300315.1 Thalassotalea sp.
GTCACACCATCTTAATTGGCGTGACTCTAGTATGAGTCGCACCACCCCTTTTGGCGTGACTCATTTTGGGTCAAAATCTGTCTAGGTCTGTTTTTCTTATTATTTATCATTTTTCTATAACAAAAAATAAATATTTAACTTGCTACAAAATTTATACCGATTTTTATACACGTAGAATAGAACCTGGAGAACAATTTTTGTTATTGACACAAGTTCAGATTCTTCACCGTTTGAAAACTAAAATTCCATAATTATAGCAATATGTTAAGCTTAAAACTTGTTTACCTTGTCAATAAGTATTTTTCTTTAAATAAATAAGCATCATTAACTTGCTCTAAAATTTATTCTATTTTTTTATACATTTGGAATAGAACATGTTGAACAATAGTTGTTATTGAGTCAAGTTTAAATTCGTCATAGTTTGAAAACTAAAATTTTATCAATGTAACAATATGTTAAGCTTAAAACAGTTCTGTATTTACCTTACAACAAACGATTTTCTTCAAGTAAATAAAAATATTTCAAATGCTTT
>JBNKXM010000699.1:0-532 GCA_050300315.1 Thalassotalea sp.
AAATTTGACTATGTTGGAGTTAATGTGGATGAAATTTGACTACATCAGAGTTAATTTGGGTGAAATTTAACTATGTTAGATTAAATTTGGATGAAATTTGACTATGTTCGAGTAAATTTGGTTGAAATTGATTATGTTAGAGTAAATGTCGATGAAATTTAACTATGTTAAAGTAAATCTAGATGAAATTGACTAAATTTTACTTAATTTGATTATGTTACATTAAATTTGAGTGAAATTTGAATATGTTACTAAAATTTGATTATGTTACTAAAATATGAGTGATGATTATGTTACATTAAATTTGACTAAATTAGTCTAAATTTGATTTAATTTGATTATGTTACATTAAGTTTGAGTGAAAATTGATTATGTTGCTACAATTTGATTATGTTACTAAATTTTCAGTGCCTTTGATTATGTTATATTTTTTGTATAATTCATCATGTCATAAATATATGCGGAGTAGGTGTAGGATTCACGTCACCTAGCGAAACTATATGTCACCCATTCAGGAATGATGCACGTCACA
>JBNKXM010000700.1:0-530 GCA_050300315.1 Thalassotalea sp.
TGAACTCATGGACCGCAGATCTGTAGACCCAGTTCATAGCCCGCAAACTTATTCTATGCCTTTTTTAGTAGAAAAATAATTCTGAAAAGTTAGAAAAATCGCTGGGTGTGGTAATTTTATATTTAACCCCCTCGGTTTAATTTTAATTATATTCTAGTCCCTGAAATTTTATAGCTAGGTCCCTAATTAACTTTTTATAATTACAATTAGGTCCTTGCCTTAATTAATCTTATTTATTTTAATTACCTTTTTAATCTATTAACTTAAAACCTTCATAACTTTTTAACTGTAGCTCCGATTTAGATGATTCTTGCGCCCACGTGTTCGTAGCGACGAGTAGCATCTATTGGTACTGTTTGCTTAGTCAATAGGTATTGTTTGGTTTACTATTTATTTATTTTCTTGCATTGCTTATTTCTGATCGCTACCCTTAGGCGCCGAAGACTTTGAGAATCTCCAAGAGCTCAACGTTCAAGACTTTGTGCATCAGCTAGCGGGAGAGCAAGGCAAGTGCCCTTGACCATATTGAT
>JBNKXM010000701.1:0-521 GCA_050300315.1 Thalassotalea sp.
CGAGCTAGGCCGGTACATTGGCAGGCTGGGGCAGGAGAAAGGGAAAAAGAAATGGGCCGGCGACGGTTAGGCCGAAATAATTTTTAGGCCAAAAGGGGTTTTGGGCTTTAGAATTACTTTTTAGATTTAAATAAGGTTTTGAGTTCACAAATCAAAAGATTTAAACTTTTTCAAATTGAATTTAAAGTGGATTCAAACTAAGATAAATTCAAATAAATCTTTTGGGAACTTTTCAAATCTAGATTTTTGGAATTTGGTTTAAATATTCAAATTTAAACCGAGGGCTCTAATCAAAGGATAAATAAAATAAACTAAAACATGTTTCGGAAAATTCAAAAAATGAATTTAAATCTGTTTGAAAATCAAGCTTTTAGATTTCGAGATTTTTGAATAGAAACGATTTTGAAATTCAATTCAAAATTTAAATCACGAAGATTTTAGAAATAGGGCTTTTAGAGTTTCTTTTCAAAATATAGTTCCAAATGAATTTAAATCTAAATTGAATTTTGATGAAAGTGAAT
>JBNKXM010000702.1:0-521 GCA_050300315.1 Thalassotalea sp.
CACTAGTTTTTGGATAAACTGAGAATGGTTTGACTTCACTTTCACCCCGAGGACACAACATCGACAAAAAAAAACATTAACTGATTGTACTCAGTTTCGATAAATCTCAACATTAACTGATTCTATGTATATATCATTGAATTTATTAGACATTGTACAATTTTGTATGCACTGAAGTAAAATACAAAAGTTGAGCTGAACTTGGACAGTTTTAAGCTGCAGATCACTTTACACTTAACATGAATTTATTAGAGATCTCCAGGTTAGCTGGACTATGACCTTGGACAGTTTTAAGCTGCTGATTTTGTTAACTGACACAGTAACAGAAATCTGAAACTACATACGTGCTCCAACTATAATCTGTATAGTGCAATAAATCAAGTCTTTGATCACCTGCACAGCAATAGCATAAACCAAGTCTTTATCCAAATGAATCTATGGATTCTTTATCGAAAACAGAGTAAACTTCCAGCATGCTTCTAAGAAATGACAGCACATACAGAGTAAACTTCTTTGTCATA
>JBNKXM010000703.1:0-521 GCA_050300315.1 Thalassotalea sp.
AATGATTTCACAACCCTCATCCATCTAACCCAACCACTTGCGCACCAAACCAACCACATTTTTAAGGGTCAGAAATTCATTCAATAAAAATGTCTCCTTCATTCCAACAAACTCATATCTACCAATCTCATTGGTCATTACCACTCAACTATGATAAACTGTAATAAAAGTGGCCATCTATAATCACGCAAAATCAAATTTTTCATCAATTTCAAAATATTACTCCAACAAAATAACCTTATGTGTCAGGTTTAAAAAGTACCTAAATAATAGTTCTCACATGTATTGCCATTACTTTAAATTAATTTCAATTATAGACTAAATTTAACTAAGTTTGTAATACCAATGTTACAATTCCAATAAATCATAATTCCAAATTAACTAAATTTAACATAGAGCAAATTTATCTAAATAGTACCAAATTTAACTTGAACACTAACTAACCTAATATCAAAAATTCAACACTAACCAACTATCAATCCTTAACCAAACATCATATTTCACTAAACTACCACACAAGT
>JBNKXM010000704.1:0-520 GCA_050300315.1 Thalassotalea sp.
TATTAGATGGGCTACCCCTCAGCTTCATGATATAGACGCACTTGCTAAGATGGTCGATCCAGCACTAAATGGCATGTACCCAGCTAAATCACTCTCCTGTTTCACTGACATAATTGCGCTCTGTGTTCTGGTATATTCTTGCTTTGTGATTGTTAAATGTATATTAGCTTTTCTATTATTATATTTCTTCAGAGGGTTCTTTGTATATTTTCCCTTTATATACATGTATATATTTGGGCCTCCGGTCCTCAGATGAATACAAGTGCTATTCATAACAATTCTCAGTTCCAGATCTTTAAATAATGTCATGCCGTGAGTCCAAAAAAAAACACAAATTAATGGTGTTTCTTACTTGTCAATACCTGAACATTCTGAACTATTTTGTTCATGTTGACTCACTTAAATTTGAATGGTTGATTAGAAGTCTGGTCTGTTTGGTATCAATCGAGGAGTAGTTCAGTTCTTACCACTCACTTAAAGTATCAAAGCTCCACAAGCAGTAGTTGCGGTCTTGTGGAGC
>JBNKXM010000705.1:0-515 GCA_050300315.1 Thalassotalea sp.
AAAAATATCCTTGTTTTCAATCTCAGGTCTCAAAATCCAAAAGCTTATTTTTCGAAAAGATTCAAATTTTGATTCGAATATTCAAAACTTGTTTTGGTTTATTTTAAAAATCTCTTCGTTTAAGCCTTGATTTAAATTTAAATATTTAAACCAATTTCCAAATTTCTAGATTTGAAAAAATCCCAAAAAGTTGAATTTCCCCTATTTTGAATCCAGTTCAAATTTGGTTTGAAAATATTCAAAACTTTTGATTTGAATCCCATTTCCTTGAAATAGAAATTTGAAAAACAATTTTCTATTTTTCTTAGCGGCCCAATTTGAATTCAGCCCAAACGTCCCTCGCAGCCCAACCCAACTCTATTTTCATTTTCATTTTCCATTTCCGAAACCGGCCCACCCGTTCTTTGCAGCCCACTCGGCCCGCTCCTCCTTCGTCTCCCTCCTCCAATCCGATGCCGCGCCGCCACCGCCCGTCCGGCCGACTGCCGTCACGCCGAGCGCCGCCTCCGCGTCCC
>JBNKXM010000706.1:0-519 GCA_050300315.1 Thalassotalea sp.
CCACGAACCAGATAGCAAGACAGATGAATATTAGGCGAAGATTTTCTTGCCAATATGAATGTTTGTCTTCCATTGTTTTCTCCTAGCATTGAGCTTTATTGCCCATCAATACACGTTTTTTGTTTTTTGTACGTGTTTATTTACCTGTGTAATTAGCTAGATTAACTATCGATTTGAACTTCACTGCACCATGTCACTGTCAAAGCAAAGGCAAAAATCCATAATGAATCTAAGCTAATCTACACACTAACAAGCTTTTACGGGTCGAGGTATTACACTTTAGTCTAGGTCGATAGAAATAAAGTTGACCATCATAGGTGAAATGCACTAAAACCAAGGTATGCTGGATTAATAGAGAATGAAATGGATAACGAATTAGCCGAACTGTTTGCGTTTTTACACGCGATTCCGCCATTTGATCAATTGCCTGATTATCGGCTCAATCAAGTCATTAAAATTATTAATATTTGCTATGTTCAGCAAGGGCAGTCGCTACCGCCAAGCCAATGCGAGAAACAC
>JBNKXM010000707.1:0-518 GCA_050300315.1 Thalassotalea sp.
GCAGCGATGAGTTAATTTTTTTAAAACATATGCAAGTAAGATCTAGTTTTATTCATCTCATCACGTAGAACATAACGGTGAAAATAGAATTTTAAATGGATATCATATGAGTGAGATAAATTATTTAAAAATTATGTTATTATGCGAAATGATGTGGCAGATAATGTTGGATAGATGTTGATATGGCATGATCTGATTAGATGTTAATGTAGATATCTTGCATGCTAAGAGAATTAACCTAAATGACCTTTAGTGGATCTTGTTTATATAGTTATATTGGATATGCATGGGTTAGTTATTATATTTTAGATTATTTGCATTGGTTAGTAAATTAGGTATTCTGATTACCTTTTGTACTTAATGTGTTATATGTTTTGTTTTTTAATTTATACTAACAATATATTCAATGAATCTGGTATCTTTACATACTTATCTTTAATTATAATTATCCATAATATTGAATAAGAATGGATGAATACCCAGCCTTAGTATCAATATTCAATTTGATTTTACCCCAT
>JBNKXM010000708.1:0-518 GCA_050300315.1 Thalassotalea sp.
AATTGCATCATGTGTCCAAACATATATAATTTGATTCTTAAGTTGACTTGATGTCTTCTGATCAGGTATTCTATATATTTATATTTCTATGATTAATTATAAGTCATTAATTTTACTTATTATGAAGCTCCACATCAGGATTTAAATTCTGGTGACGGCATCAGGTTGTCCACAATTTGAGTAGGTGGGTGATCATCTTCTCCCCTGAATTTTCTAAAAAAGTCATTAATTTCAATTCTCTCAACATGCAAGTATGACACATCATCTCATGCCATGTCATCTTTCTCCATTAAAAAATATTTATAAAAATTCAAAAAGCATGCCACATCATCTTTCTCCATTGAAAAATAATTCTAAAAATTCAAGAAAATCATCTCATACTTTGTCACCTTTATCCATTGAAAAATAATTCTGAAAATTTAAGCAGCATGCTCCATCACCTCATTCCATGTCACATTTCTCTATTGAAAAATAATTCTAAAAATTTAAGAAAAAATACATCATGCCACATCATCTTT
>JBNKXM010000709.1:0-517 GCA_050300315.1 Thalassotalea sp.
AGAATTGCCACAACACTCTCCCTACCCTTCCCTTCTGAGTGTTTCACTTATCTCCCTAAATGGCCCCGCCTAGTTTCCATTTTTCCCAACAATTACCAAATGATCTAGAAAGGAATCAAACCCTAAATCTCGCAAGTGGGAGCATCCACTCGACTTCTACTGTAATTTATTATCTAAGCATAGCAAGAGCTAACAATATTCCACCAAGAGATAGGGTTAACAAGGGTAATCAGGAAGGTTGGTCTTAATGCAACTATAGCATCATATAACTCCTGTAAACTTAATGCACAATCAAAGTAAAACATAAAGATATATTAAAAAAGACAAGAAGCATTGATTAATGCATCGAGGCTTGTCTTGATCACAACAATTTTAGCATCCTCACCACTTGACACTTATGTACCTCTGAACACCCATTGGACTTGATCCGCTTGAATTCCTGACTTCGGCTCCACGTGATCTACCTGCATGTGCAAAAGAGGGCCACCATTAACTAGTGCAATGCATGGGGTGCAAA
>JBNKXM010000710.1:0-488 GCA_050300315.1 Thalassotalea sp.
TATGGTTTTAACTTAATAATGATAAAACACTTATCACAAGTGTAAAATCAATAATTGATAGCACGAGGGCCATCTTAAAAATTCTCTTGCAAAAGCAAGACTATTTCTCATAAAGAGATTTAATGTCTAAATATTGAAACTTATGGCATGGGAAGTGCTAAAATGCATAATCAAAGTATATATATGCACGAATAAAATTCAACGTTGGTCAAAATTTAGTCATACACATATCTTAATACAACAGTCATCATCATCAATTTACCTTGTGTGAAGCACAATCACAATAACTTTATCACCAACATTGGTCGGACGACAAAATTATTATGCTTAAAATTATAAGAGAAGTTTTAATTCTGCATCACTGTTGGGCAAAAATGAGATTATTACTTCAACTTATCACTTATCCATCATGATACTTTATCACAGTGAAATTACCATCAACGTTGGTCAAATGATAATACCACAGTGTCTAAATGAAAACTAAGGAT
>JBNKXM010000711.1:0-514 GCA_050300315.1 Thalassotalea sp.
CATCTATTTACTAAGTTATAGTTGCAGGCTGAAGCTACCCATTAAGTTTAATTACCACAAAGTGTGATCCACAAAGGGGTTCTATAGATCACACAGCTTCGCAAAGCTACACCAAAAATCATCTCAAACCAATACCATGCCATAACCATAACCATACCAAAACCATTCCATTCCCATCCAAACCATACCATCTAGTCAAAAGAGGATCCCAGACCACTTGTAACCATAAGCACGGCTATCATGATAGTTGTACACTTTGCAAAGGTAAGCACCCTGTACCCACGAGTAGTGATTTCATCGCTAGCTAAGCGACTAGAGAAACCTCCTTTTTGCCATTCTTACATTTCCTTTGGTGTATGGCCCAGAGATCACTACATGCCGTTACAAAGGTTTACTATGGGTCGTATGCCAGGCTTAGCTAAGGTAGTCACAGTACCATAGCAATGCTAAGGTTTCCCGGGGTAGTCGCGGTACCACGGCCCCTCTTGCACCATGTGAGCCTAGGTGAGTAACT
>JBNKXM010000712.1:0-514 GCA_050300315.1 Thalassotalea sp.
TCATTGACCAGAATCATACCAATGATAACGTCCGGTGCTTCTTGCGTATCTTCTACTGTCACATGATTCACACGAGCACGAGCTTGATTCTGCCTTGCTGGAGTAGTCATGTTGGTGATGTGGTTGGGAGTTTGATTTACACCTTGAACTGTACTCGGGTTCAACTGCTTCTGTGGACACCTGTTAGCGAAATGCCCATTCTACCCACAGTTGAAACAGGGTCCCCGTGCCACGGTACTCTGTCCAACGTTGTTTCTCTGAAATGGTGATGGTGCAGAGTGAGGAGACTGAAAGTTGTTGCATTGAATCTGCCGTTGCGGAGTCTAAAATCCTTGACCTACAGCTTCAATTCTCGACTGTCCACTCTACTGACCATGTCGGAAAATAGGTCCTTGTGATGATGAACCAACATGGAATCTTGTGTAGCTTCCTTGTGATCTAGTGCACTGCATCTTTCTCTTTCATTCCATAATTCCTCTTCGGTATTCAAGGACTACAGCCTTGTCCACCGTGT
>JBNKXM010000713.1:0-510 GCA_050300315.1 Thalassotalea sp.
AACCCGTCTACTCGCATTGACAAAAAGAAGTAAACTTATATATTGTCACTTGCTTAATTTTTTAATCGTTAATAGTGCATGAGTGCATCGAGTGCAAGCTGCTCGATGGCTTTAACATGTTTATCAGTGTAGCACAACCTTTCAGACTTTGTTAGAAAATTTATATTGCATTCATGAACCATGTAGGTTTCTTTTTACTTATCACTGGCTAGTTCATATTTAAATTAGTCAGTGACAAGTAAAAAGAAACAGATGTAGTATATAAAATATACTATGAATTCGATGAAGCAAAAGTCGGAACCAGTTTTATTTTCATTATCTAAAAAAAATAGATCCGCAGCATTGTTCCATTGTTCACATATTACATACGTTAAACTGATGGGATACCAATATTATCATAGCAAAAAATATCTGATTAATTAAGAGCCAACATTCAACAAATGATTCGGCCTTCTGAGCTATCATTTCTTGATTTCCATAATCTCCAGAGGCAGCCCATCAACATTAACA
>JBNKXM010000714.1:0-510 GCA_050300315.1 Thalassotalea sp.
GCTTCGCGGTCGAGGTTGGTCAGCTTGGAGCTGGCCTTGATAAATTCGAGCACCTCTTCTTCCTGCGGCAGGCCGGCGATGAGGTTTTTCAGCTCGGGATGTTCGGGGGCGAGCGCCATATAGGTGCAGCCGTAGATGGTATCGACGCGGGTGGTGTAGCAGGCGATTTTATCAACATTGTCCCCTGCCCCGTCTTCGCGCGGCACGATCGGGAAGTCGATTTCCGCGCCTTCGGAGCGGCCGATCCAGTTTTTCTGCATGGTCTTTACGCGGGTCGGCCAGCCGTCGAGCGTGTCGAGATCGTCGAGCAGGCGCTGGGCATAGTCGGTGATCTTGAAGAACCACTGGTCCATCGATTTTTGGTCGACTTCGGAGTCGCAGCGCTCGCACGCGCCGTCGACCACCTGCTCGTTGGCGAGTACGGTCGCGCACGACGGGCACCAGTTGACGTTGGAATTCTTTTTATAGGCGAGGCCCTGTTTGTAGAACTGGATGAAAAGCCACTGCGTC
>JBNKXM010000715.1:0-510 GCA_050300315.1 Thalassotalea sp.
GATGCCCAGGCAATTGTTACCGAATTAAAAGCAGTAGATAAATATAACTGGGGTTACGATCCATTTCACTACACTGTGCCGGAAGGCAGTTATGCGGTGAATCCGGATGGAGTAAGTCGCATTATTGAATTTCGAGAAATGGTGCAACAACTACATAACCTTGGCTTACGGGTGATTATGGATGTGGTTTATAACCATACCCATCAGGCAGGATTAGCCCCAACTGCGGTACTCGATAAAATCGTCCCTAACTATTACCACCGACTCGATGCTGTTTCTGGCGCCATCACCAATTCTACCTGTTGTGATAACACAGCAACCGAACATGCGATGATGGAAAAACTCATGACAGATTCACTCTTGGTCTGGGCGAAAGACTACAAAATTGATGGTTTTCGCTTTGATCTAATGGCGCATCAACCCAAAGATGCGATGTTACGAGCCAGAGCCGCTGTACAAGCCATTGACCATGACAGTTATTTTTATGGTGAAGGTTGGAATTTTGGCGAA
>JBNKXM010000716.1:0-508 GCA_050300315.1 Thalassotalea sp.
AGATCACATGAAGCACAACTAGAAGACCAAAAGCTAAAGAAAAGCTCAAGAAGGTCATCTAGAAGTAGGAAAAACTGCAAAACCAATAAATGACAAGAAAAGCGGCAAACCAAAGACAAAGCAAAGAAAAGCTGAAACTCAAAACTCTCCTTAAAACAAACTCCCCCTAACATTCTCAATGCAAGCTCTTCCCCTTAGGTAGAATTTATCATGTTTCTTCTCTCAACCACCCAATTAGCAAAAGAGTTCTACTACTTTGTGCACATTCTCTCCCCCTTTGGCAATGAACTCATCAAACACAAACCGAGAGAATAACGAGATGCTATGCATGAGATCAAAATTAGGGTGCTTCACAAGGCATACAAGCAAGTATTCAAGCAATTATACACATCATGATGCCAAGACTTGTAAAACAAGAGTGAATCCTCACAAGGAGACCATTACAAGATAACAAGCAAGTAGGCATGAGCTAAGATATAACATGAGGTGAATAAGCAAGTTAAGCAAG
>JBNKXM010000717.1:0-509 GCA_050300315.1 Thalassotalea sp.
AGTGAAATCCAAAGCTTCCAAGTCCCTAGATTTTAAAATCAACCAAATCTGACTCAAATTGGTTCTCTAAATTCTAATTCAAATTCTGTTCCGAATTTTGAGAAACTCCAATGAGGAAATTTGTTCCTTATTTCAGTATCTGCGCTTCCATATTTTATTTGAAAATTTTCAAATTGAGTTGAATTGATTCGATCCAAAGATGCCCTTCTCGTGCTCAAAAAATTCCAAATAAAATATGTATTTGTAGGGAATTAAATACGGAACAACTTTCATTATTGGAACTTTGTCTCAAACTCCACATATTTTGAAATAGATCTTATATTCTTTCCAAAATTTGAATTCCTAGGAAGATGGATACTTAAGACTTTGTGTTAACTAAAGCAACTATGTCATTGTACAAACTTGGAAAAGGAGTGATCTAATATGGTCTACAAACATTGCTATACGATCTGGATGACATGCATAGACCGAATCTTAAGATTAAAGAAGATATGGAATGTGAAAGAGGG
>JBNKXM010000718.1:0-477 GCA_050300315.1 Thalassotalea sp.
ATCAAGGGAAGCACTAGGTTTCTGAGAGAAAGTTTGATATTGGCTATTATAAGTATCTTTACGAGAATACTTAATCTCAGATGAGCCCTCATAAGTGTTGCACAATTTAATCCAAACATCATGAGCCGTCTCTAGATGAGCTACCCTATCATACACATTCCTACCTAGAGCAGTAGTAATGAGATTAAGGGCCTTGTAGTTGTTTTCATACCTTTATAGCTCACCTTGGGTCGCGTGGTCGAGTGTGTCGGGGATCACGTACGCCTCCTGGACGATCTCCCAAATGGCGCGACCCTGGCTCAGAAGATAGTTGCGAGTTTGATTTTTTCAATAACTGAAATCCTCGCAATTAAAAACGATAAGCTTAAAAGCATCTTTCTCTATGTTGCCTTCGGGTCACAAAGCCTGTTAAAGCCAACTGGTGACCAAACTGGCTCTGATACTAATTAAATGACTGGAGAAGGCGATCAGAGGGGG
>JBNKXM010000719.1:0-505 GCA_050300315.1 Thalassotalea sp.
AGATGTGCATGATGTTTTTCATGTTTCACAACTAAGGAAGTGTTTTCGAGTTCCAGAAAAACAGATGCCCCTAGTAGAGCTAACAGTTGGCGAAGACCTAACGTACCAAGAGTATCCGGTGAAGATTTTGGACCCTTTAGAAAAAGTCACCAGAAATAACCGATACCGGATGTGTAAAGTTCAATGGAGCAACCATACTGAAGAGGAAGCCACTTGGGAAAAAGAAGATCAACTGAAGACAGAGTTCCCAGAAATCTTTTCCAGTCTATCCGAATCTCAAGGGCGGGATTCATCCTAAGGGGGGTTGTCTTGTAACACCGTGATTTTCACAAGGAAATAAAACTCTAGAAAATTATTTAAATAAATAAATAATTGCTTGTTTCATTCATGCCGCTGCAAATTTTATTGTGTGATGAAGTGCTTATGTATTTTTGTTTTGCATATAGAAGTCGTTTGAAGTTTAAATTTGAATTTGGATCGAGAGGATTTGAATTTATAAAAAGAG
>JBNKXM010000720.1:0-502 GCA_050300315.1 Thalassotalea sp.
ATTCTCGAGCAAAGTGGCCCATCTTCTCACAGTTGAAGCAGGGAAAGTTGCTGGCGTGAAATTGATGTGGCAGCCTGCTGTGGTGGTGGAGGAGCACGGTTGACCTGTTGCTGCTGCCATTGTTGTGATTGTTGCTGCTGAAATTGCCGTGGTTTGAATTGTGGGCGATTGCCCCAATTCTACTATTGTTGTGGCCAACGCAGCTGACCCCCATGTAGGGTATACACCATGCGGTACTTGGGAGGAGCACCGCTAGAACTACCACTGCCATCGAATCCTGGTATCATCTTCTTCCTCTTCTTCTCATCAACCTCGGCAACTGCCTTCATCATTCTCTCTTGATCAATGGCCGCACTTGCTAACTCATTGTACGATAGGCTAGTGAACTGTATCAGGCGCCCTGCAGGTGGATGGTGAGCCCTGCATGGTACTAGTTGGCCTTCTTCTCATATGTGTCAACGTGATATGACCCATATTGGGCAAGGGTATTGAACTGCCTCGT
>JBNKXM010000721.1:0-503 GCA_050300315.1 Thalassotalea sp.
GAAACTTCTGATAGTTTTATTACAAGTGAAAATAATAAGCTCAAAAGAGAAAATGAAATACAAAAGATGGAATTAAGTCGATTAAAAGGTAAAGATCATGTGCAACCATCTCAAGATAACCGTGATCACATGGTGAAGAAGCTTGAGAAGGGATCAATTATCACATGTACCAAGTTGCTTCAAATCAATTTGAGGACATCTTATTAAAAGGTTGATAAGCTCAAGAAAAAGAAGAAAACACATGTCAAGTGCTTTGAGTGTTCAACATTGGGACACTTCTCATTCGAATGTCCCAATAAAAAAGTGATCAAGCAAAGCCCTCTAGAAGACAAAGAAGCTTATCTCAGAGAAGGTGCTTTGGTTGCAAAGAAAAAGGTCACAATATAGCTGACTGTTCAAAAGAAGAAGTGTCAAAGCAAGTCTGTCAAAATCGGACTGTCCGGTTTGGCAAACTGAAGTATCTGGTTTTGACAGAAAATTTTAGAACTTCTGGACAGTGCAAC
>JBNKXM010000722.1:0-502 GCA_050300315.1 Thalassotalea sp.
GTTTTCTCAAAATGTGCAAGTCTATGCTACTTATCCAGTTATCCTACATGAAATGATTTTGAAGAGGGGCATACGCTTCACTACCTTTTCCCCTTCTATGCAATTTAATTTGCCTCTTTCTATTATTGATAAATAATGTGTAACATCACACATAGTTTTAGCTACTTGCATGCAAAGTTTCAGCTTATTCACACTAATTAAGTACTTAGTTTCTTAAGTGGAGTGCTGATAATTTGCTTTCTTTCTTTCTTTCTCTTCCTTTTTTCCTTTCTCTTATTTCTCTTTCCTTTTTCCTTTTCCCTTTCCCTTCCTTTCCCCTCCCTTTATTACTCTTTCCTCATCTTCACAGTGTGGCCTTCTTTCTTCTTCTCCTACTCCTTTCTTTGTCAATCTCCCGAGGAAGGTGGGCGGGGCTGTGCGAGGCAGCCAAGGCGGCACAACGATGGAGGTGTGTCAGGACCCTATTGTTGGCGGTGCTGGCGGGAAAGGAATAGGCAACGGC
>JBNKXM010000723.1:0-502 GCA_050300315.1 Thalassotalea sp.
ATTTTCAAAACCCATAAAAACTCATATACATGACCGTTCTGTATAGCCGATTGACAATATGGGGGTAATGACAATGAAATACGGAGTTTCAATCAGGTTTTGCCTCAAACTAGCATTTCAGGTAAAATCGAAGCCTAACACCTTTAAATTTTGAGCTGAAATTTGATTTTTTTAAATCCATAAAAACTTATATACATTACCATTATGTGTATCCAATCTGGAGTATGGGCTTTACGATCAAGAAATATGAAGTTTCGATCAGTTTTTGTCGTAAACTGTCTTTTTCGGTTTCACCGAAGGCTAACCCCTTTGGGGTTTGAGACGAATCTCGATATTTTTCAAAGCCCCTAAACATTTATGTACACCACCTTGATGTGTAACCAAGGCAGAAGATGACCCTCACAACCAAGAAATATGGATTTTTGATCAATTTTCATTGCAAACAAACATTTTTCAGTAAAATCAAAGACTAAGACCGTCTATAGCAGCTCACGTATGTATA
>JBNKXM010000724.1:0-502 GCA_050300315.1 Thalassotalea sp.
ATTATGCAAAATATGTTGTTTTTCTATTCTCCATTATTAATTCAAATTTATTGGATCAACTACTACGTTGGATCGCTCACATGTGGGTCTGATCACAGTAGCAACAGGCGGCTGACGTCATGTGCCTGTTTCCAATGTGATCTCAGTAGCAACAGGCACAATGACGCACTCGAGCCCGTTGCTACTGTGATTCATCAAAATTCAGTAGAAAAGATAAACGTATATACAACCATCATCCATCAAAAGTCAGTACCAAAAGCTAAACATATAACCATTATCCATCAAGTTCATGTATATACATCATGCATCAAGTTCACCCACCAAAGTTAAACATATATATAATAAAATATTCATCAAGTTCATCATCCACAAGTTCATCGTAGCACATGTTCGACCAAATCAATCCTAGTTCACACCCAAAGAAGTTCGTAACGTCAAAGTACTACATTTACAACCCAAGTTGACAAACAAATCAGCCGCCGGGTGTGTAAGGCCCCTTCTT
>JBNKXM010000725.1:0-504 GCA_050300315.1 Thalassotalea sp.
TGTTTATTAAGCTCAAGAATTTTAGTTAAATTTCTGCTGCGATAATATTTGTTTTCAAGTACTTTCTAATTTAGAAATTGATTTAAGTTATGGTTTAGTATTAGCAATATATTCTAGTCAAATTTATGAACTCATTAGTTGGGTATTTTCCTTGACTAGGAAATTGATTTGAGGTATAAGATTTAGAATAAGCATAATTATTTTATCAAAATGATTATGGGGTTTAGAGAGTGTTCTAAGTTTTTATCTGTTTTTCTAAGTCTTTCATATGTATGGGCATATGAGGAAATTAAGAACTATTTTCAATAATGTCTTTTGGACGTTATTGAACTTAAATGTAAGTTGATTTCTTAGTTGGTTAAATCAAACTCAAGAAAATAACTTAATTATGATAAATTCATCATTAACGTTGATTAATTGATAAATTTACCATGCTTAAAAATTAAACTAAGATAAAATATCTCAGAAAATTAGTCTCAATTTTTACATTACCATTGAATAGAT
>JBNKXM010000726.1:0-500 GCA_050300315.1 Thalassotalea sp.
CACTGAAGGACGGTTACAAAGATCAGCTAAGCCTTTCCTTACATTGACGTTATCTTTTGAGAAACTGGTGACATCAAAACACATGCTTATGATGTTTTTCGCAATGTTAGGCTCCTAATACATCAAATCGATATTGTGAGGAAATATCAATGCCTTTGCGTAAGAGAGTCCCAAAGACAAGTTTTATGAGTCCAGTTGTGCTTTTCACCATAACCTTCAAACCCACCATTTTTTACTCCTTAAGGTCATTGAGCATTTTCGCAATATCTGCTCTGAGTTTTCGCTTTGGTGGCTCTTTTCTAACGGTCTTGCCTTTTAGAAATGATCGTTTATCACCCCTGAATGTGTGACTCATGGGAAGGAATTTTTGATGACAATAAAAAAAGTGACTTTCTTGCCATGCTCTAGCCTGTATGCAGCAGAAATATCCATACATATTAGACAATTGAGCCAACCATGGACACACCAGCTGACAAATTTGCCACATGCCAAATCATCAG
>JBNKXM010000727.1:0-500 GCA_050300315.1 Thalassotalea sp.
GTGCCTACCATCGGAGATTTAATTCTATGCCCTGTTTTCTCTGGTACCGCAGCTTCAACCGCAGCGGCTGGTTCTGCAGGTGCTGTAGCAACAGGAGCCTGCATCATCGCTGGTGCCGGAGCATAGGTTTGAGGGTTAGTCTGACGACTGATTCGAACAGATTCTTCACCTTCCTTGATTTCCAGTTCTGCAATGCCGGATTCTTCCAGCAGTTCGATAAGTTTTTTTATTTTACGAATATCCATGATGGTCTCTGTACCTGTTAACTACTTAATAAAGGGGGAATTAGATTATTTGCATCGAGCAATTGCAGCGTGCAGGGCAAGCAGGTAACTGTCTTTACCCAGGCCCATGATGACACCGACTGCAATATCCGATAAATACGAGTGCTGCCTGAATTCTTCACGCGCATGTACATTGGAAAGATGCACTTCGATGAAGGGGGTTTTACAACCGAGAAAAGCATCGCGAATGGCAACACTGGTATGGGTAAAAGCAGC
>JBNKXM010000728.1:0-500 GCA_050300315.1 Thalassotalea sp.
TTGTCATGTCTGTCAAATGGTGTGTCCATATAGTGGTCTCTTGTATAGCGTTTGAGTATATATCTTGATGCTATACGATCCACTAAAAGATGTGAGAAGGCGTGCACCAGATGTGGACAAAAAAGTTATGTAATTTAATTAGCAAATTATCAGTCACTTAAGCAGAATCATCAGCCATTTTTTAAGTATAGATATATTAAGTCATTCAAGCACAAACATTAGACATTTTTGCAGTAGGAGCCATTCTTTTTTACACACATATTACATGTGTGTTCCCGGGCCATGCACTGACAGAAGAAGGTTGAGTTTTCAGGATTTTGGTGGTTGTACATTGCTTTCACGTGGAATGCATGTTGAAGCCATGAGAATTCTATTTGCACTACCCTGTGCTCAACAAAGTAGTACCTGTTCCATGATGTGTCCTCACGGATAGAAAAAGCTATGCTTGATTTGTATGTTTCTTTGAATCTGTTGTACACACGTCTCGTGTATATCTTGCT